>NZ_JAHXBG010000023.1 GCF_020103725.1 Hyalangium gracile
AGCAGGCAGCGCGTGCCGTCCAGCAGCAGCGCCAGGTGCTGGCGGCTCACGTGGGGATCCGGGATGACGATGTCGCACTCCTGGGCGCGGCCCAGCACCAGGCGCTGGCGCTCCAGGGCGACCCGGAGCACCTCCTCGCCCCTGCGAAAGAACACCAGCTCCGGCATGGACGCCTCCTCGGAAGGGGATCTCCTCTATGAGATGCGACGAGGGGCTACTCCTGACTGAGTCAGTAGCGGCGAGGGGCTACTCCTGACTGAGTCAGGAGCGGCGAGGGGCTACTCCTGACTGAGTCAGGAGCGGCGAGGGGGGGCGCTTCCTGGCAGAGGCTGCGCGTTCGGACTTCTGACTCAGTCAGAAGTGGCGAGCGGGGTGTCGCTCCCCGGCAGAGGCCGCGCGTGCGAACTCCTGACTGAGTCAGGAGTGGAGAGCGGGCACCGGCCCAGTCGTGTACGAGGGACGCTCACTCTCCTTCATTCAACGGTTTACCGCGCCACCTCCGCACTCCATCCCCGGCGGCACCTTCGCAACCTTTCGGAATCACACTCCTTTTGTTCGCACCGTTTCCCAAGGCGGACCCAAGGGGCGGGAGATCCTCTTCGCGCCACTTCCTGGCTCCGTGCAATCGAACATCCTGGTGGGCCGCATCGGGCTGAGCGGGGGTTCTTCCGGGTGCTGGTCGCCAACAGCGTATACGGGGGAGGCTTCGCCAGCCGGCGGATGGCGAACATCCGACAGGATAAAGGCTATTCGTACTCGCCACGCTCGGGACTCAGCGCAGCGGGGCGCGCTTTTCCAGGTTCGCGCCCAGGTGCGCAACGAGGAGACGGCCGCCGCGCTGCTGGAGATCCTCTACGAGCTGGAGCGCATCGGCGTGACGGACGTGGCCGCCGAGGAACTGAAGACCGCTCAGCGCTTCCAGTCGGGGGCCTACCTGCTGCGCAGCCAATCCCAGCAAGCCTTCGCCTCGCTGCCGGGCACTTACTGGGTGGTGGGGATGCCGCCCAAGGCGGTGAGCGAGTTCGTGCCGAAGGTGAACGCCGTCACGGCCGAACAGGTGCGCGAGGCCGCCAAGAAGCTCTTCACTTCGGGCAACCAGACGATCGTGGTTGTGGGCGATGAGAAGGTGGAGATGGAGTTGGAGCAGGTCGGCCAGGTGCGAGAGGTCAAGGGGTAGCCGGTAGGGACTGACTTCTCAGCGTGGGGAGGGCCGATGTATAGCCCTCCCTGTGTTGATCCCGCCGCTATCCCCTGCGGGGGAACGTTACCAACTCGCCTATCGTTCCATCGCTGTGTGAAGTGGGTGGCTCAGGCTGCCGTTTGATCTTGGGGAACTCCACCACAGTGGCTGGCTTCTCGAAGTACCGCTCTGGCAGGCCAGCCAACATCACAACATCACGCGCCGAGGTGCCAACGTGGCGCACCACTCCGTTTAACGGCAACACGTTCTCTGAGACAAGCAGATCAATCGTGCGCCTCAATAGCCGAGGCTCCTCGGGGGGCCAAGCTGAGTCGTGAGGTTCGGCCTTGGCACCCCACCGTGCAGAGCGGCGCTTGAAGAGGGCCATCTTCTGGTGCTCGTCGATGATCTTGAGCGCTGAAAGCCGCATGATCATCGCCGCAACCGACACACCCCACCGCACCTTGAGGAGAAGAAGGCTGTCCAACGTGACGGGGGTTCGGACCTGTGCCGCAAAACTCTCGGAGGGCATGAGGAATGCGCCAGCGAAAGCGTGTGCCTGCCGCTCCATCTCGTTGTGCTGCTCCCTTGCTGTAGCCTCTGGAACATGTCGGTGGAGCACAAGGTGACCGAGTTCATGCGAGGCGTCGTACCGGCCACGGAACCCGTTGTCCTTGTCAGCAACGAGTAGCACGAGCGGACGTGCGAGGGTTGTGCTCCAGGCCGACAAGCCTTCGATTTGGGCTACGCCTGTCTCCTCACGGACCAGAATGGTCCCCGCGTTCTCAAGGGCGAGGGCCACGTTCGGAATGGGGCCGCCACCAAGATGCCAGCGCGCGCGGCACTCTGTGGCCGCAGCCTCTATGTCCTCCGTACTGATCTGCTCCGGCGTTGTGAATGTGCGTGAGGGCACGTTCACCTCTGGCAAATCGACGAAGTCTGCCAGCAGGTGGGCCAGCTCATGCCCCAAGTGGAGACGAGCCTTCAGCATTGCGCGTGCAGCACTGTGCGCTGCCGCATTGCTGCGGAAGAGTGGCTTGGAGGCCTCCACCTCGATGGGGCGCGTGAACCACTCCGAACTCACGTTGACAACAGCGGCAAGCCGCTCCAGCGTCTCTGCCTCTGGCGCCTGCTGGCGCGTATGCCACTTGCTGATGGTGGACGGGGACACGCCGACCATCGCGGCGAGTTGAACCTGGGAAAGCCGCCGCGCAGCGAGCACCAAAGCAAGGCGCTCGGGAACGAAGCCGTTGATCCCGTGCTTCATTCCCCCTGTTCCTTCTTCGTCTGCTTCTTCTTGAGCACTGGATGAGCCTTGTCCTCCTGGCCGCTAGACGAGGCGTTCGGGCTCGAAGCCTCGATGCCGCTCGAGGGCTCGATGGTGTACCGGGACACGAAGGTGCTCACAGATTCCTGGAACAGCCACGTCCGCATGGAGTGATCCGGCACAGCGAGTACAACATCGAGCGGCTTCTCGGGCGAGACTCGCAAGTTGCCGCTGAAGACCCCCACAAAGAAGGCGGTCGCTGCGGTGATCGGCTCGGGCGGCCAGAGCGGCAGGGATGGGCGAACGATCTGCTCGATGGCACGGTTGGCCTCAGCGAGAGCGCGCCGGCTAAGGCTGCGGCGAGCGTTGTACCAGGGGCCCTTGGAGATGTTGAAGCGGGAGAGGCGGAAGATACCCTTCGTTCCAACAACAACCTCGTTGCCGCGAAGATCCGAGGGGGACGCATCAGCCACTGCGAGGGCCTCGGCAAAACGCTCGTTCATGAAGAAGTGCCGCATCTGCCCCAGCGCAGATGAGCGGTGCCTGACATCCACCTTCTGCACAGCCGGATAGGCCATACCGGCACCGTCCTCAAGAGCGTCTGCGACGCTGAGCACCAACTCCCGCGGCAGGTGAGCAACGAGCAGATCCGGAATCTCTAGGGCCTTGCCAGCTTCCATCACGCATCTCCCTCAAGCACTTGCGACAAACCGGAAACTACAGCGGAAAAAATGCGCGAGTCAACCGACGACGCATGTAGCCCTTGCTCCTGGCTGGGCATTGTGCGACGTCATGCGCCACCGACTTACCTCTGGGCGCCTCGTGGGGGCCCCCCCTCAAAAACCGGCGTATAGATGAGATGAAGCGCCAGGACACTACCCATGTGCTGGTCCAGCAGCCCCACAACGCAGGACAGTGGGGGCTAGCAGTGGAGTTCATCGGCATCGACGTGCACAAGAGTGAGAGGCAAGTGTACATCGTGGCTGCAGGGGAGAAGTCGTCCTCGAGCAGCGGATCCGCACCGAGCCAGGACGGTTCGCCGAGTTGTTGGGCCGCAGGCCCCAGGCGGCATCTTCAAGGCGGCGTCCACCGAGAGCGAGTGAGTGGCGAGATGCCTGGACCAACTTGGACACCAAGTGGTGGTGGCAGACCCCAACTTCTCGCCCATGTACGCCACGCGCAGCCGCAAGGTGAAGACGGACAAGCGCGACGCTCGAACACTGGCAGAGGCGTGCAAGCTTGGGGCGTATAGGCCGGCCCGCCGTCGGCAGCTCGCCGCGCTGCATGGGCTGGCCGGCCACCACGGTGCCCTGGCCCGACAAGTCCTCCAGCAGGCAGCGCGTGCCGTCCAGCAGCAGCGCCAGGTGCTGGCGGCTCACGTGGGGATCCGGGATGACGATGTCGCACTCCTGGGCGCGGCCCAGCACCAGGCGCTGGCGCTCCAGGGCGACCCGGAGCACCTCCTCGCCCCTGCGAAAGAACACCAGCTCCGGCATGGACGCCTCCTCGGAAGGGGATCTCCTCTATGAGATGCGACGAGGGGCTACTCCTGACTGAGTCAGTAGCGGCGAGGGGCTACTCCTGACTGAGTCAGTAGCGGCGAGCGGCTACTCCTGACTGAGTCAGTAGCGGCGAGGGGCTACTCCTGACTGAGTCAGGAGCGGCGAGGGGGGGCGCTTCCTGGCAGAGGCTGCGCGTTCGGACTTCTGACTCAGTCAGAAGTGGCGAGCGGGGTGTCGCTCCCCGGCAGAGGCCGCGCGTGCGAACTCCTGACTGAGTCAGGAGTGGAGAGCGGGCACCGGTCCAGCGGCACCGTCCGCGAACGCGGACAGTGGTTGTCGTGTACGAGGGGCGCTCACCCTCCTTCATTCAACGGTTTACCGCGCCACCTCCGCACTCCATCCCTGGCGGCACCTCCACAACCTCTCGGAATCTCACTCCTTTTGGTCGCACCGTTTCCCACGGCGGACGAATCGTCCGCGTCCGCGGACGGTCCTCGAGGGTCCGTTCTGGCAAGTGCCTGTTTTCGCACGAACGCAGAGGTTGGCGCGCCACGTGCTCTTGGGTTGCTCAACCGCAACGTCATGCGGCCGGGACGCATGGTGCGTTCCCAGGGGGAGAAGCTCTCATGTTCAATCTGTTCAAGTTCAAGAATGACACCCACGCCACGCCGACGGGCGCCTCCGTCAGCCCCGCCATCCCGGAGGGCACCACGCTCGAGCAGCTGCGCGTCGAGCTGCTCCAGCTGATGGCTCAGGAGAGCAGCAACCACCACCGCATGGGGACAATCTACAACTACATCGTGGAGAAGCGGCTGGCGGAGAAGGCCGGGTTCAAGGACGCTCGCGACTACTTCAGCAAGCACCTGGCGGACCTGTCCCAGGCGACCCTGACCACGTACGGGGCGGTGGCCAACGCCTTCAGCGAGCCGGTGTCTCGCCGCTTCGGCGTCACGTGCCTGTCCCTGCTGCTCAGCTACAAGGAGGCCGCGGACCTGGAGGTGAACCCGGAGGACCCGGGCCCCACCCCCATCGAGGTGCCGGATGAGAAGGGGCAGGTGACGGTGCAGACGTTCGGGGCCTGCAGCGTGGAGCAGATGCGCCGGGCGCTGCAGCACAAGCGCAAGCCGGCCTCCACCAAGCCCCTGCCCCCGGAGGCGCTGCTGCTGGCCGAGCAGTATACCGAGGCGGTGGCGCTGCGCTTCCCCAAGGGCAAGGGCACGCTGGTGAAGGTGACGGTGCGCAACCAGAAGGGCAAGGCGGTGCTGGACTTCAAGGGCATTCCCCTGGAGCAGGTGAACCAGCTGGTCCTCGCGCTCACGGGCGAGCTGCCCCCGGTCAACGAGCTGCCGTAGCCGCCGGTAACGGTCCGGTCGTCGTAATCCCGGGCTCGTGAGGCGAGGCCCCGCGTTCCTGATGAGGACGCGGGGCCTCTCTTTTTTGTACTCCCTGCGTCAGGACTGGTGCCCCTGGTGCCTGGAGAAGAGGCCTGGCGCGCCACATGGCTCGGTAGACGCCACCTGCCGCGAGTGCCGGCTCCTGGTCCGCTGAAGTGAACGTCAGCGCCGGACTTCGACGCGGCAGCCGCGCTCGTCTGTTACTCTGGGAACCTACCTGTGAGGTTCCTCCTTCGTGTTCCGACCCATTGCCTCGCCGTCCGTGCTCGCCTCTCTGCTGGTGGGGCTGACCGCTACCGCCCAGGCTGCGGCTGCTCGCTCCATTGTGCTCACGGGCCAGGAGGGCGAGGCCCCGTTGATCTCCGTGGCGCCGGGCACCGTCACGGTGCTCCTCCTGGACGCACCGCTGCTGCGGGAGTCCGTCGAGGTGGAGGGCCGCGCCCGGTTCGCGGTGCTGTACGTGGGGGACACCATCGTCACGCTCTCGCCCACGGTGGCGCTCGGGCCCGGCGAGCGTCTCGCGCTGCGCGTCAGCTACCGCGAGGGCTTCCCCTCGAGCGTCGTGTTCCTTCTCACCGGACAGCCAGGCACCGTGGATGAGGTGGTGAACGTCAGCCGCGCCCAGCAGCCCGTGGAGGCATGCCGCAGGGAGCTGTCCGCCACGCGCGAGCGGTGCGAGGCGCGGAGCCAGGAGCTGGCGGCGTTGAAGGCACGGCCCCCAGCGGTGAGCCCAGCCGCCGTGGTGCTCGCGGAGCTCGTGGATAAGCACGGCATGCGGGGGAAGGACTTCGCACGTGCGTGCCGCAACTTGAGCGGCGAACTTCACGTTGTCGCGTGCCGAGGGCTCGGGGCGTCGAGGTGGTCCGTCGTCATCCTCGAAGTGAGCAACACGGGCAAAGAGCCATGGGCGCCTGGGTGGGCCGAGGTGTCGCCCGCGACAGGAGGGGAGCGGCGCCGCGCTCGAGCGGTGCTCTCTGGGGCTGCCCACGTTCTTCCGGGCGCTACCGCGCGAGTGGCCGTGGAGGTGGAGATGCCCGCGAGGAAGCCGAAACAATGGCTGAGCGAGCTGCACGCGCTGCGAGTGTGCAGCGAGGACGGTCTCCGCTGTCTGGCTGTCACCGGAGTGGAGCTGTAGCAACGCGTGGGAGGTGCCGCATGGTGGCGCAAGTGAGTCCCTTGGACCTCGAGCCCGGCGAGCGTGTGGACGGCTGGCGCATCGTCCGGCGTATCGGTAGGGGCGGCTATGCCGTCGTCTACGAGGTGGAGAAGGACGGCCAGCGCTTCGCGCTCAAGGTGGCTTGTTTGACGGAGCGCATCAATGACCCATGGCAGGTGGACGCGCGCGCCAGGCGCGAGGTGGCCTGCCTCCAGCAGCTGCGTCACCCCCACGTCATCCGCATGTGGGCGCATGGCCGCTGGCCGGATCCACGCTCGGGCTTCCTCTACATCGTCCTGGACTTCGTGGACGGCTACACGCTGGAACGCTGGGTCGAGCAGACTCACCCAACGCCTCATGAAGTCGTCGTCCTGTTCCGCAAGCTGTTTGACGCCCTGGAGCACCTGCACGGGCACCAGGTCTTCCACCGCGACTTGAGCCTGCGAAACATCCTGGTCTCCAAGGATGGCGAGCCGGTGATCATCGACTTCGGCGCGGCGGACTACGCCACGGCCGACGAGGTGACGGATGGGCCGCTGCCGCCCTGCACCCCGCGCAATCGCAGCCCGGAGGCCCTGCGCTTCTGGAAGGCCCACCAGCACGACCCGGAGGCCCGCTACGCCTTCAAGGCCACGGACGACATCTTCGCGCTCGGAGCCAGTCTGTATGACGTGCTGACGGACCCCACGCCCACGCGCGACAAGCGGAGGCCTCCCCTGGGGGGCTCCGTGATGGCGCCACCCACTCCGCACCGGGCCACCCAGGGGCGCGTTCCGGCGGAGCTGAGCGCCTATGCGATGACGCTGATCCGCCTCGAGCCCGAGGACCGGCCCGCAACGGCCAAGGATGCCAGGCGCCCGCTGGAGGAGTTCGCCCGCTTCGAGGGGCAAGACTGGCGCGGCACGCCCATTCACCCGGTTGCCTCGCAGCTCCCACCCGAACCCGTCGACGCGGCGCCCGTGCCCGCTCCAGCACGGGAACTCGAGGGTTCGCAGGTGCCCGCCGCTTCGTTCGCCGAGGGAGCTGTGTCACCGAACAGCCTCCGCCATGCGTGGCCCCGTCGGGTGCTCGTCGGCTCGCTGGTGTCTGTCGTCCTCGCGGTCGCTGTCGCCGCGCTCGTGCTGCACCGGCCCGTCCCCCTGGCGCCGGCCGAAAAGCCGACAACCCGCCCCAGTCAGTTACCCTCGCCACTCCCTACCCAGAAGGAGGCGAGCCCTTCCGTGACTCCACCTGACACCACCCCGACGCTCACCCGCGCCGTACCTCCCCCTCCAGCAGAGCCAAAGGCCAGCGGGAGGCGCTTATCCTCGAAGGCGCAGCGGTGCGCGCTCCTCGTGTTCTCCCTGGAATGGTTGGGGGCGGGCTGCGCCGGGGTGCAGACGCGACCTCCTCCCGAGGACTGCCCCGAGGGGTCCACGAAGGCGATGGAACAAGAGCTCGGGTGGTTCCTGGAAAGCATCAACGCACCCCTCATCAACCTCGACGTGACGCAGCCACACCCGGACCAGCTGGGCGTGGAGCGGACGGAGGAAAACCTGTGGGCGGTGTACAAGGATGGGCCCATCACGGGTTCGTTGGTCGAGACCCATGGCAATGCCCCCGCGGGCACGCGGGTGGATGGGCACCTGTGGACCACGGGGGATAGAATCTACGGCCGTTATGTCCGAGCCCGCCTTCCTGACGGGCGCACCGTGCCGATCTGCCTCGAGCTGACGGATGGTGGCGATGCCGACACCGACGTGGGCTTTCCCAAGGAGAAGAGCTCGAAGCCAGGCCACACCGTCGGCAGCAAGATCGCCAATTCGATGGCGGTCGAGCGCTGGAGGTGAGCCGGGAGCAGGGGAGGCGTGACTGGGTTGCCGTGGCCGCCACGCCCGGCTCCGTCTCCACCGGGAGCGCCGTCGTCGAGGGCCGTCCGCTCGCACCCTAGAAGTGGATGGAGGTCTCCCCAGCGGGGGAGGGGCGCTCACCCGAGACGATGATCGGGCAGTCCAGCCAGGGGTGCGGCAGGGTCGTCATCGGGTAGCCGAAGGCCTGGCTCAGGATGTCCCGCGTCATGACCGCGTGCGGCGGACCGCAGGCGATGGCCTGGCCCTCGGCGAGAACCAGGACCTTGTCCGCGTACTGCGCGACGAGGTTCAAGTCATGGAGGATGAGGAGCGCCGCGACGCCCTCTCCGGTCAGCTCCTTCACGACCCTCAAGGTCTTGTGCTGATGGGCGACGTCCAGGCTGCTCGTGGGCTCATCCAGCAGGAGCAGCCGGCTGCCGACGTCCTCGTGGATCTGCGCGAGCGCGCGCGCCAGGTGGACGCGCTGCTGCTCTCCCCCCGAGAGCGTCAGGTAGTTGCGCCGCTCATAACCCTTGAGCCCCATGCGCTCCATGCAGGCGCGAGCGATCCGCACGTCCTCGCGGGACTCCGGGCGGCGCTGCTGATGAGGGAGCCTCCCCAGCATGACGACTTCCAGGGCGTCGTAGGCGAACTGGAGGTTGGTGGTCTGGGGCAGTACGGCCCGCCTTCGGGCCAGCTCGGCCCTCGAGCCGCTCCCGAGGGGAGCGCCGAAGACGTGAATCTCTCCACGCTGGCAGGCCAGCTCTCCGGTCAGGTGCTTGAAGAGCGTGCTCTTCCCCGCGCCGTTGCGTCCGATGACCACCATCAGCTCGCCAGGCTCCAGGGACAGGTGGATGCCGGACAGGAGCTGCCGCTCGCCGATGCGATAGTGGAGATCTCGAGCCTCGAGCGCCGGGGTCATAGGGCGTGGGTCCTCCGCTGCCGCAAGAGCAGGTACAGGAAGAAGGGCGAGCCGGCGAGCGCGGTCACGATGCCGATGGGCAGCTCGGAGGGGACCACGACGGTGCGGGCGAGCAGATCCGCGAGGACCAGCAGCACCGAGCCCAGGAGCGCGGACAGCGGCAACAGGACTCGGTGGTTGGGGCCCAGCCAGAGCCGGACGAGGTGCGGCACCACGAGCCCGAGGAAGCCGATCATCCCGGAGACGGCGACCCCCGCGCCCACGCCCAGGGCCACGAGCGCCACGATCGTCCACTTGGTGCGCTCCACCGAGATGCCCAGGTGGTTCGCGTTGGCCTCGCCCAGGAGAATGGCATTGAGCGGGCTGGCGAGGAGCACCATCCCCGCGCCGCAGAGCAGGACCAGCGGCGTGATGGTGGTGACCAGGGGCCACGTCGCTCCCGCGAGCGAGCCGAGCTGCCAGAAGGTGATGGTCCGGAGCTGATCGTCGGTGGACAGGTAGGTGAAGAGGCCGGTGGTGGCCACGCAGAGGGCGTTGATGGCGACGCCACACAGCAGCATCAGCGCGACCTGGGTCTTCCCATTCTCCTGGGCCAGGGACGAGATGAGGAGGATGGCCCCAAAGCTCCCGATGAACGCCGCCATCGGGAGGGTGTAGAAGCCCAGGAGCTGGAGCTTGAGCACGGTGACGGCGGACACGGCGACCGAGGCGCCGCCCGACACGCCGAGCAGCCCCGGGTCGGCGAGCGGGTTGCGGAAGAGGCCTTGAAGGGCCACGCCCGCCACGGAGAGCACGGCGCCGACCAGGGCGCCCAGCAGGACGCGCGGGAGCCGGATGAAGCAGAGGACGGCGTCCTGCTGCTCGGTGAACTCGGCGAGCGGCGGCAGACCGACCCGCGACAGGAGGATGGAGAGCACCTCGGCGGGGCTGATGGACACGGCGCCCACGCCCAGCGACACCACGATGCTCAGGAGCAGGAGGGGCACGAGGAGGAGCAGCCCCTTGGCCCTCTTGCCTCGGGCCACGGGGACGTACTCGCTCGCCGGCAACGTCAGCTCACCGTGAGGGCTGCTCATGGATGGCCGTGAAGACGGTGTCAGCGAACTGGGGGAAGCGAGGACCGACCCACCGGATGGTGTTGTCCACGGCCAGGATCTTCTTGTTCTTGCCCGCTGGAGTCAGGGCCACGCCAGGGAGCTTCAAGGCCCCCTCGACTCCGCCCACCGCCTCGAGGCCGCGGTTCAGCATGAGGATGGCATCGGGGAAGGCCGCCACCATGCCCTCGGCCGTCAGCGCCTTGGTGCCGGTGGTGAAGTCCGCGGCGTTCTGGCCTCCCGCCAGCTCGATGAGCACGTGGACGCCGGTCTCCTTGCCGTAGACGAAGGCCTCGCCCGGGCCGTGGGCGTAGAGGAAGAGGATGCGGGGCTTCTTCTTCTGCGCCGCGATCTTCTTGTTGAGGTCCGCGCGCTGCTTGTCGAGCTCCTGCTGCATCCGCTTGCCAGCTTCCTGGACGTTGAAGAGCCGCGCGACGATGTCGATGCGCCGCTTCAGGCCGTCCATCCCATCCTTGGCGGAGTTCTCGAGGATGAGGACGGGGACCCCGGTGCTGCGAAGCTGCCCGGCGGTGGCGGGCGTGAGGTTCTCCTCCGTGGCGAGCACCACGTCCGGCTTGAGGCTGATGATGCCCTCGATGCTGGGGTGGTAGGGGTGGCCCACCTTGGCGATCTTCGCCTGCTCGGGAGGCCACGTCCCACCGACGTCCGTCCCCACGATGGCGTCACCCTTGCCGAGGGCGAACAGGATCTCCACCAGCGAGGAGTTGACCGCGACCACGCGCCTGGGAGGAGCGATGTCCACGGCCTGGCCGTCGACGCCTTTGAGCGGCTCCGCCAGGGAGAGCGGGCTTGCGAGGGTGACGCCCAGGAGCAACAGTGAGAAGACGGAACGAATCATCTGAATTTGAGAATCAATTTCAAAAAGGACAGGCAAGTCATGCCACTCTCCCGTGGTCGCTGTCAACGAAGGAGAGGGAGGGTATGACCCAGGCTGCGGTGAGGATCCGCCCCGCGACGCTGGCGGACGCGGCGACGCTGACGGAGCTCGGAGCGCGCACGTTCCGAGACACCTTCGCCGCCGACAACACTCCGGAGGACGTGGAGGCGTTCCTCGCCTCGCACTACCGGCCGGAGCTCCAGGAAGCGGAGCTGAAGGATCCGCGCAACCTGTACCTGCTCGCGGAGGTCTCCGGAGTCCCCGCGGGCTTCGCGCTGCTGCGCGACGGAGCCCGCGAGCAGGGAGTGCAGGCCGAGCGTCCGCTCAACCTGTCCCGCCTGTACGTGGACCGGCCCTTCCTGGGAGCCAGGGTAGGGGCCGCGCTGATGCACCGCTGTGTGGAGGAGGGGCGCGCGCGGGGGCACGACGTGCTGTGGCTGGGCGTGTGGGAGCGCAACACCCGCGCCCTGGCATTCTACTCACGTTGGGGCTTCACCGAGGTGGGCGAGATGCACTTCCTGCTGGGGAACGACCGGCAGCGCGATCTCGTGCTCACCCTCGCGCTCTGAAGTGCGACCTCTAAACCTCCTCGAATCTCGTGCCGGTGGCGCCCATGTGCTCCAAGGCGTCCTTGATCTCCTCGGAGACGATCGGGCCGCTCGTCCACCCCTCGAGACGGAAGACCTTGGCGCTTCCCACCTTCTCCTTGTCGATGCGCAGTTCGTACATGACGGGATACCGCCGGATCTTGTGAAGCACTCCCTCCTCGGGCGTCCAACGATCGAACCGGGAAGCCTTCTCGTCGATGCAGTCGATGAGGCGTGTGGCCACGAGGATGAGGTACTGATCCGGTTGGCCCTCCACGTCCACGGGGAGCAGTTGCACATCATCCGGAGCCAGCCGCGCGAACACGGACGCGACCCGGACATGGACCACCGGGACGCTGACGTTCGCTTCAGTGAAGTCCAGCGGAGTGCCCGCGATCTCGACGGGAACTCTCAATCGCTCCGGGAGGTGGACGGGGGCCCCGCGCCTGAACATCCAGTCGTCCACCTTCTGGCCGTGGCCATCCATCGGCGTGTCCAGATGCCAGCGGTGCGGGACATACACATCGTCGGACAGCTCGAAGAAACGCTGGGGCATGGGCAGCACTTAGCCCGGCTGGTGCCGGGTGACGATTCGCCGCAGAAGCCGCCACGGCATGGAGTGCCTCCCTTCAGGGCCGCCCCGCCTCGTCTGCTCGGAAGGACCGGGCCTCAAGGGCTGCGGCGACCGATGAGCTGCGACAAGAGCCCCTGGAACTCATCGGGGCTCAGGTTGATGTGCTCGACGACGTGCCCGTAGAGCATCGCCGTCGGAACGGAGCGTCCGCCGCGCTCCTGCTCCAGGTTCCGCAGGGTGTAGAGGATGATGCGCTGAGCGCGCGTGAGCCCATCCCGCACGTCGGGGATGTGGTCCCGAGGGTCCGAGTTCACTGCCGGCGCTCAGGGGTTCGAGAGCGTGCCTTCGAGGCGACCCGTTCTCCCCGCGCGATCGAGCGCCTGCGCCAGATCGAGCGGCGAGCGCGACGCCAGGATCTCGAGGAACTGCTGCGGGCCCGGCGGAGGCGAGTCGAGCGGCCGTCCGAGGTGATCCGTGTTGAGCCGCCTTCTCAGCTGGTCGAACTGCTCGCGCGTGAAGCTCAAGGAGACGTCCCTCTGGGGCTCGCGGGGCTGCCCACGGGCGACCTCCTCCCCGAACGCGCGCTGGAGCAACTGGCGGGTGAGCGGATCCGCGGCGTTGAGGCGCACCCGGTACTCGGAACCGTCCTGCCCATTCTCGCCGCGCGTCGTCTCGGAGACCTGTACCTGTCCATCCGGCACGCCCACGGTGCGCTCGCGCTCCACGTTGCCGTCGGCGCCCGTCCTGCGCACGTCCTGGCGGAAGAACGTGGGCGAGCGGCCCTCCTGCTTGTCGCTGGTCCCGGCCGTGATGGCTTCCGCGCTGCCGAGCACACCTCGCTCGTAGCGGCTGACATCGCGGCGCTCGACCGAGAGCACGCCCTGACCGGCCTCGGTGGGCACCTCGAGGCTCTGGGTGAAACGCTGGTAGGCCTCGCGGCCCTCGGGCGTGGAGATGTCGAACCGTGCGGAGCGCTCCTCCCGCTCGGTGCGGACGTGATCCATGCCCGCGCGGGCCTCGGCGGAGAACACACCGCCCACGGCCCTGAGCGGCCCGCCCAGGCTCGCCCCCAGCCGCGCCGTGTCGGTGGTGCGCGTCTCGTCGATGCGCGTGGCCGTCACCACGTTCCCTTCGCGGCGGATGCGCACCTCGGAGGCGAGGCCCTGCTCCTGAGCACGATCGCCACCAACGGCCACGACACCCACGGGCGCTTCGACGCCGGTCTGTCCCTTCCCGGCCCGCTCGCCTCGGATGCGCAGCTCGCCGCCCTCGGGCAGATGCTCCGGAGAAGTCAGCGCGAGATGGTTGGTGGGGGGCTGACCCGGCGCCGCGCCTCGGGGAGTGCGAAGCTCGACCGAGACCTGCCGGCTGCCTTCGGACTCATGGCTGATACCGACCCGGCCCGAGAGCTTTCCGCTTGTCATGCCGCGCGCCTCCAGCGTCTGCCGCTGGACCGTCTCGTCGCCGTCCTGGGCGACGCGCTGGGTGGAGCGCTCGCGGGCCTCGCCTTGCAGCTCGGCGCGCCCGCGGGTGGCGCCCACACGAGGGCCCTGCGCCGTGTCACGGCCCGTGTCGGGCGTGAACTGGTTGAGCTGGCCGGTGGCGGCTCCGACCGCGTCGCGCAGCACCTCGTTCAGCTCTTCTCTCCGCTCGGAGGGCGGAACAGGCCCGACCCTGGCGGCGGGAGCGGTCGCCGGCGCACGCGCTGGAGCGGCGCCAGTTGGGGGCGCGAGTACCGGACCGTCCGTGACGGGGCGATCGAAGCCGTCCCGTGTCAGCGCGGGTGTCCCCACCCGGGCAGTCTGCTCGGCGGGCTCGGTGGGAGCCGTAGGGCCTTGGACCCTCGCAGCCCAGGCCGCTTCCATCTGCGCCTGGGCCTCCTGCGCGCGGCGCACGCGATCGAGTGGGCTACCGTCATCACGGCCAATGGGAGCGGTGGGATCATTGTTCGCGGACATTCCACGACCTTACCCGGAGCCCCTCGGCCCCGGAAACGGGCGCTCGCTGACCGAGCAGGCGGCAGCCGCGGTTTCACGTGACGCACCTCGCCAAGACCAGCCGTCGGAGCGGGCGCCCGCCGCTCCGAGCATGACCCGGGAGGGCGGCTCGATGGCTTGCGCCGACCCTGTCGACTCAAGGAAGCTCAAGCCGTTGGAGGCATTCCGGAAAGATCTCCCATTCCCTCGCGGACACCCTACACAGCAGGTAGGATTGGATCCGCAAAGTCCGCATGAGCAGAATGTGTCGGATACACTGAGAGCCTGATAGTTCTCCTCCCTTTCCTGCATCCCCGTGACCAGCCCTACGCCTCGGCTCCCGATGAGCGACGAAGACAAGACTTCAGTCCTCGACGAGCGTAGCCGGCCCTCGAGTGCCCTGGTGGAGGAGCGCTCTCGCACCCCCATCTCCATCCCCAACGTCCGGTCCAATGATCGCCGGTCGCTGGAGCTGGGCACCCTGGTCCACGGGCGCTACCGCATCGAGCGGGTGCTGGGAGAGGGCGGCATGGGCCGCATCTGGCTGGCCGAGGACCTCCAGGAGCTGCGCCAGGTGGCCCTCAAGGAGATGCAGGTCCCCGACGGCCTGAGCCCCTCGAAGGTGGAAGAGCTGGTGCTGATGTTCCGGCACGAGTTCTTCGCCATGACGAAGCTCCAGCACCCCGGCACCCTCAAGGTCTTCGACTGTGGGATGACCGAGTCCGGCAACCGCTACATCGCCATGGAGGTGGTGGGCGGCAAGGACCTGAGCACCGTCGCCCGCGAGCAGACGCTCGACACGCGGACGCTCTACCGCATCCTGATCCAGATGGCCCAGGTGCTGGCCTTCATCCATGCGCGCCTCTACGTGCACTGCGACATCAAGGCCAGCAACGTGCGCATCATGGAGGACGGCACCATCAAGCTGATGGACTTCGGCGTGATGCACCAGCTGGGCACGCCGAGCCCCGGCAAGCTCAAGGGCACCCTGGAGTACATGGCCCCCGAGTGGCAGCGCGGCGCCAACATCGACGGGCGCGCCGACCTGTACTCGCTGGGCGTGATGGCCTACTTCCTCGCCACGCGCCGGCTGCCCTTCAAGCGCCAGAGCCCCGCCGCGCTCCTGGCCGACCACCTCACCCGGCCCCCGCCCAAGCCCTCGACCATCTGTCCGGTGGACCCGGCCCTGGAGGAGATCATCCTCCTGCTGCTGGCCAAGGACCCCAGGGACCGGTTCCAGAACGCGGGCGAGCTGCTCGAGGCGCTCTGCCGCGCCAGCGGAGAGCCGCTCCCCGAGGAGCCGCTGTCCGCCCGCGCCAGCTACCTGCACGTGCCCGAGGTCGTCGGCCGCGAGTCGGAGCTGGAGCAGCTCATGAACTCGCTGGCCGAGGCCGACTGGGGCCAGTCTCGCGCCGTGCTCCTCGGGGCCCCGGCCGGCGTGGGCAAGTCCCGGCTGCTCCAGGAGTTCGAGCTCCAGGCCAAGCTCGCGGAGATCGCCTTCGGCATGGGCCAGTGCCGCGCCGAGGGGCTCGCGCCGCTGGCTCCGCTCACCCAGGCGCTGCGCAGCCTCGTGCCGCTCACGCCCCAGGAGCTGACCGAGCGCCTGGGGCCGCTGCTCAGCCGGCTGGTGCCCTCGCTCGCCGCGGGGCCGGTGCCTGCCTTCAAGGATGCGGGCGCCGAGCAGATCGCCATCTTCAGCGCCCTCACCGAGTGGCTGCAGGAGGTGGCCCAGCGCCACACCTTCGTCCTCTGCTTCGAGGACCTGCAGTGGGCGGACGCCGCCACGCTCGAGGTGCTCAACGTCATCATCCGGGCGCTGCACCACACGCGCGGCATGGTGGTGGGCTCGTACCGCTCCGACGCGCTGAGCCGGTTGAGCCTCGCCTTCCAGACCGTGGACGAGGGGCTCACCTGGCGCCTGGACCTGGCCCCGCTGTCCGCCCGCCACGTGGAGACGCTGGTGCAGCTGGCGCTCCCGGGGCTGCAGGTGCCTCCGGACTTCGTCACGCGGCTGCACGCCATCACCGCCGGCAACGCCTTCTTCGCCACCGAGTGTCTGCGCGCGCTGGTGGAGGAGGGGGCGCTGCGGCGGCTGGGCGGCCGGTGGATGGCCATGAGCGATCTGGCCACGCGCAAGCTGCCGCCCACCATCGAGCAGGCCGTGCTGGAGCGCCTGGCCGCAGCGCCGCCGGATCGCGTGGCGCTCTTGCGGCGGCTGGCTCCCGCCGGGCGCAGCCTGGAGCTGCCGATGGTGCGCGCCCTGGCCGGGATGATCGAGGTGGATCTGTTCCAGGCGCTGGACGACCTGGTCGCGCGGCAGTTCCTCCAGGTCATCGAGGCGCGCTACGTCTTCACCCACGACACCGTCCACCAGGCCGTCTACGACAGCACCCCGGAGCAGATGCGCAAGGCGTACCACGGGCGCGTCGCCGAGGTGCTCCAGTCGTTCCGGCACGACAACCCGCACGTGGACCGGATGGTGGGCTACCACTTCGCCCGCTCCACCCAGCCGCGGCGCGCCATCGAGCCGCTGATGCGCGCGGGCCAGGCCGCCATCGGGGCCCAGGCCCTGCTGGACGCCACGCACTTCCTGAAGGAGGCCGCGGAGCTGCTCGAGCTGGAGCCCCGCACCCCCGAGCGCGTGGGGCAGATCATCCGCACCTGGGCCACCCTCATCGAGGTGGGCTACACGAGCGATCCGCCCACCACGCTCACCTACGCCGAGAAGCTCTTCCAGTACTGGGCGGACACGGTGGACCTGGAGGCCGGCCGCAGGGAGGCGCTGGAGCAGCTCGACGCGGCCCGCACCGCGCCCCAGCCCGAGCACGCCGAGCTGCTGCGCCAGGTGTTCCGCGAGATTCCCATCGCGGCGGAGATGGCGCCGGTGGACGTCTTCTGGAAGAAGGCGGAGCTGCAGATCCTCCAGAGCATCGCCATGGCCATCATGGGCCGCACCGAGGACTTCCAGGCGCTGCTGGAGCGCGTGGAGCATGAGCACCCGGTGGACTCGCCCTACCGCGCCGGAGCCCTCATCGCCCGCGCGGCGCTCAGCTCGCACACCGGGCAGTTCGCCGGCGTGCTCAAGGCCCAGCGCGAGCAGGTGGAGCGGCTGCGCGCCTTCCGCGTCTCGGTGGAGCGCCCCTCACCCCGGCTGGCGTGGGCCCTGGGCATGGGGTGCTACTTCCTCAACATGGTCCGCGGCCTGCGCGGCGAGCCGCTCGACGCCGAGGCCACCCAGGATGGCTTCGAGCTGGCCGAGACGTTCGGCTTCACGGACATCCGCATCTACCACCTGTTCACGCAGATCGTCCGCGCCTCCTTCACCGGGGACGCCACGGCGCTGGCGCCGGTGCTCGTGGAGAAGCAGGAGCTCATCCGCCGGCTGGGCAACCCGCGCCTGCCCGAGCGCAACCTCGCCATCTACACGCCGCCCTACTACCTGGAGCGCGGCGAGCTGGATCAGCTGGAGGTGGTGCTCGCCCGAGGCCAGACGCTGGCCAAGGTGCTGCCGGGCGATCGGTGGCTGCAGCTCTATGTCCAGGCGTACTCGGCCTGCCGGGACGTGCTCGCCAATGACGCGGCCGCCGCGCGCGAGTCCCTGCCTCGGGCCCTCACGCTGGCGCACTCCGGGGAGTTCCGCATGGAGACGCTGGTGCGCGTCTACCAGTCGCGCTTCGAGCGGGCCCAGGGCCGCGAGGCCGCCGCGCTCGAGGCCGCCGAGGAGGCGCTGGCGCGCGCGCTCAATCCGGAGATGGAGAACCCCTTCGACGAGATCCTCGCCCGCCGGGCCCTGGCGCCGCTGGTGCCCGTCGACGAGGGCATGGCGCACCTGAACCGCGCGCTCGCGCTGGCGGCGGAGTCTCGCAACGTGCTGCAGCAGGGCCTGGTGAACCTGGGCCTGGCCGAGCTGTTGCTGCCGCGCTCGCCGATGGAGGCCTCGCGCGTGCTGGACGCGGCGGAGCGCCTGTTCAACGCGGCGCGCGCCCCCTTCTGGCTCTCGCGCATCTCCAGCCTGCGCGAGGAAGTGATGCACAAGCTCGGGCTGCTCCGGCCGACGGCGTAGCGCCTTCGGGGTGCCTCAGGCGTCCCGGTACCGCAGCCCCAGCCGCGTCAGGTGCGCGGCTCCCAGCCGCACGGGCGCGGAGTGGTAGCTCACGACGTACACGTCCACTCCCTCCGCCACGGGCAGCAGGGCCAGGCCTCCCAGGTGCACGGCCCGGGCGTTGGCCTCGTCGCTGAGCTGCGGCAGCGGCATGTCCCGCCCCCGGCCTTCGCGCAGCGCGCGGCGCCAGGGCGCCACCAGGCTCGAGCTGGACGGGGCGCGCTCCTCGGTGGCCACCAGCCCCAGCGTGTCCAGGTCCGTCAGGGACAGGTGCACCGGATCCGCGTGGTAGTCCCAGACGAGCACCTCCAGCTCCGGCGGATGCGCACGAAACTCGAGCTCGTCCTTGCGGACCAGCGGCGGCTCCGAGGGCGGCGGGCGACCCGTCATGGGAGGCGGCTCCTCGGGGGTGAGGCGTCGGGTGGAGCGATCATGGAACGCGTTCAAGGTACTATCGGTCATACATGGCCTCCGGCCGTTTCATCCAGTGGACCGTGGACGGGGCCGGGCCCCGTCGCTACGGTGGGGAGATGGCCTCGATGCGCGGAGCCCGCCCATGAACGTCCTCGTCCAGCTGGCGACCGCGGTCGCGGGCCTGGGGCTCGCGGTGATGCTCCTGGTGCTCAACTTCTGGCGCGCCATCCTCTTTCTGTTCCCCTCTCGCGTCCGCGTGGAGCCGGATGCGCCCGGCGACCAGATGGAGCTGCCCGCGGAGCTCGTCCCCGTCGCCGAACAGCTTCGGGCCATCGGCTTCATCCCGCTCGGCAGTCATGAGGAGAAGCCGCTGCTGCGGCGCACCAGCGTCTCTTATGACTATGCGCACCCGGCCGAGCGCGTCTTCGCCACGCTCCACATGGGCCCTCACGACACGCCGCGTCTCTACCTGCTCACGCCCCTGGCGCCCGAGGGCTTCGTCATCACCGCCGGCTATCGGCGTCCGGCGCTCGACATTCCCGGCCGCTACCGCTCCGGTGGACTGGAGGACGCCTCGCCCGAGCGCCTCTTCCGCGCCCACCTCAAGCGGCTGGATGGTTTGAGCCCCACGGGAGAGTTCACCTGGGAAGGCCGCGTGGAAGCCGGGCGTTCATGGTACCGAGGGCTCGGACAGAGGGAGATCCGCAGACAGAACCTGCCCGGCTTGTTGTGGACGGTGGCGGCGCTTGCCATCGTCGCCAGCGCCTTTCTCGGCGGGCGTGCCCGTTGAAGGGATTCAGAGGTCACGTTAAGGAGCCTTCGTTCCCGGTCCCGGAGCCGCATTTCCCATGAAGAGCGTTTCGAAGAGCGAAGAGATCTATTTCCTGTCCGGCAAGCGCACCCCGTTTGGCACCTATGGGGGCGGCCTGAAGGACCTGAGCGCCACGGAGCTGGCCGTGGAGTCGGCCAAGGCGGCGCTCGCGCAGGCGCAGGTGTCCCCCGAGCAGATCCAGCACGTGGTGTACGGCAACGTCGTGCAGACGAGCGCGGACGCCATCTACCTGCCGCGGCACGTGGGGCTGCGCTCGGGGGTGCCGGTGCCGGTGCCGGCGCTGGGGGTGAACCGGCTGTGCGGCTCGGGCTTCCAGGCCTTCGTCACCGCCGCGGAGCTGATGCTCACCGAGCAGGCCTCGTGCGTGCTGGCCGGCGGCACCGAGTCCATGAGCCAGGCGCCCCACGTCATCCGCGGCGCGCGCTGGGGCATCCCCCTGGGCAAGGGTGGCCTCGAGGACATGCTGTGGAGCGCGCTGACGGACAGCTACACCGGTCAGGCCATGGCGCTCACCGCCGAGCAGCTCGCGGTGGACTACCAGCTCTCCCAGGACGCGGTGGACGAGTACGCGGTGCTGACGCAGAAGCGCTTCGCCGCGGCCCAGGAGGCAGGCCGCCTCCAGGACGAGATTTCGCCCGTCACCCTCAAGGGCAAGAAGGGCGAGACGGTGTTCGGCAAGGACGAGCACAACCGCCCGGACACCACCGTGGAGAGCCTGCGCAAGCTGCCCAAGGTCTTCAAGAAGGACGGCGTGGTGCACGCGGGCGCCGCCAGCGGCATCTGCGACGGCGCCGGCTCCATGGTGATGGCCACGCGCTCCTTCGTGGACAAGCACGGGCTGAAGCCGCTGGGCCGGCTCGTCAACTGGGGCATCTCCGGGTGTGAGCCGAAGCTCATGGGCATTGGCCCCGCGCCGGCCATCCGCCGGCTGCTGGAGCGCGCCGAGTGCAAGCTGGGGGACGTGGAGCTGTTCGAGGTGAACGAGGCGTTCGCGCCCCAGTACCTGGCGGTGGAGAAGGAGCTGGGGCTGCCACGCGCCCAGACGAACGTCAACGGGGGAGCCATCGCGGTGGGACACCCGCTCGGCGCCTCGGGGGCGCGGCTCACCATGACGCTGCTCTATGAACTGAAGCGCCGGGGTGCCCGCTATGGTATCGGTTCGGCGTGCATCGGCGGCGGCCAGGGAATCGCCGTCCTGGTCGAGGCGCTCTGAGCAACAGACTTCCAATCGGGACATGAGATGAGCAACGAGGTGGATGCCAAGACGGCCCGCGAGCGGGCCAAGCAGATCGCCGAGCAGCGCCGGGCGGAGCGCCGCAACCGCAAGCGCAAGTGTGTGGTGTGTGGGGTGGAGGAGAGCGACAAGACGCCGCTGGGGCCCCACCCGGATGGCATCGGGCCGTCCTGCAAGGACGAGGTCTCCTGCCAGCAGCGCCGGGCGGCGGCCGCCATCCGCTGAGGCCGGGGCCTCTACCAGAAAACCCCGCGCCGTTTCTTGCTCGGGGTGTAGACTCGGGTTAAACCTGCGGAATCTCTGGTTTAAACGAGGGTCGGAATGGGGCTTATCAACTTCACGGGAGTCAAGGTGTTCTCCACCACACTCGCGCGCGATCGCGAGAACATGGGCGAGAACATCACCAAGTGGCTCAAGGAGAACCCCAACGTGGAGGTGGTGGACAAGGTGGTGACGCAGTCCTCCGACAAGGAGTTCCACTGTCTGACCATCACGCTCTTCTACAAGTTCAGGAGCTGAGCCGCTCGCCTCACTGACAGACAGGCGACACAAGGAGGGCGCTCTCCCGGGACCGGGGTGGGCGCCCTTCACCATTTCGGGCGATGAATGGCTGACGAAGTGGTTGCGAAGTGGCTCGGCTTCCACCACCTTTGGACGGCTCGGCCTTCGAGCGCGGAGGAGTACGGATGCGACCGGTGCGCAGATCAGGTGGAGGAGGGTTCGGGGGGATTCCGGGGGTGGAGTCCACCGCTGCCAAGCTGGCGATTGCCATGGTGGCGGGCTCGGTGCTGTACCTGCTGACGCGGGGAGGCGGCGGGGGGCTGCTGCTGCTGTCGCCCCGCTCGCTCGGGGGCTTCCTCTGGCAGCCCTTCACCTACGGCTTCATCGAGACCAGCCCGCTGGGCATCCTCTTCGGCGGCCTCATCATCTGGAGCATCGGTGGGTGGCTGGAGGGCGTGTGGGGCTCCCGGCGGATGCTGATGCTGGCGGTGGGCTGCACGGTGGCGGCCGGCTTCCTCACCTCGCTGGCCATGTTCATCCTGCCGCCGCTGGAGATCGGCTACGCGGGCGGCACGGTGATGGCGTCCATCCTCTGGGTGGCCTACGGGCTCGTCATCGGGCGGGGGCAGACGAACTTCTGGGGCATTCCCCTGTCGGGCAATGCCTTCGCGGGCATCGGCGCGGGCTTCGTGGCGCTGGGCATCCTCACCACGGGAGGCAGCCCCCTGGTGGGCTTGCTGGCCCACCTGCCGGAGGTCATCGGCCTGCTGCTCGCGCTCGGCTACGTGAAGGGCGGCAGCCCGCGGGGGCTGTGGCTGCACTTCAACCACTGGCGCCTGCAGCGCCAGCTCCGGGGGCGCTCTCGCAACCTGCGCGTCGTCTCCTCCGAGCGTCCGAGCAACGATCGGTTCCTCAACTGAGCGGGGAGGGGGCCTGGTCAGCGGGCCCCCCGCCCGTCAGTTCGGGGCCTCGGGGTGCCCGTACTGCTTGAGCTTGCGGTAGAGCGTGGCCAGGCCGATGTCGAGCTGCTCCGCGGTGCGTGAGCGGTTGCCGCCGTTGCGCGCCAGCACCGCGAAGATGTACTCGCGCTCCATGTCCTCCAGCGTCCGCGGCGTGGCCCCCGGCAGGAAGCTGGGCGGCGCGGCGCGGACCTCCTCGGGCAGGTCCTCCCGCTCCACGCGGGTGCCCTCGCACAGCGCCACGGCGCGCTCGATGGCATTGCCCAGCTCGCGCACGTTACCCGGCCACGCGTAGCGCAGCAGCTGATCGGCCGCCTCGGGGGAGAAGGACATCACCCGGCGCCCCAGCCGCTCCGTGGCCTCGACGAGCAGCAGGCGCGCCAGCGGGAGGATGTCCTCGCGCCGCTCTCGCAGCGGTGGCACCCGCAGCTCGATGACGCGAAGCCGGTAGTAGAGGTCCTGCCGGAAGCGGCCCCCGTTCACCTCCTCGAGCAGGTGGCGGTTGGTGGCGGCCACCACGCGCACATCCACCTTGCGGCTCTGGTTCTCTCCCACGCGCCGCACCTCCTTCTCCTGCAGCGCGCGCAGCAGCTTGGCCTGCATCGCCGGGGGCACCTCGCCCACCTCGTCCAGGAAGAGGGTGCCGCCGCTGGCCGCCTCGAACAGGCCCGGGCGATCATGCGTGGCGCCGGTGAAGGCGCCCTTGGCGTGGCCGAACAGCTCGCTCTCCAGGAGGCTCTCGGTGACGGCCGCGCAGTTGACGGCCACGAAGGCCTTGTGCACCCGGCCGGACTCGTCGTGGATGAGCCGGGCGATGCGCTCCTTGCCCACGCCGCTCTCGCCCGTGATCAGCACCGTGGAGTCCACCTTCGCCGCCCGGCGCGCCAGCCCGAGCACCCGCTTCATCTCCTCGGTGCGCGCCACCAGGCCGGACGGATCCTCCGTGGTGCCCGTCACCCGCGCCAGCGTCCGCCGCTTCTGCCGCAGCTTCAGCTCGGCCTGCTTGAGCGCGTCCGTCACCTCTCCGAGCATGCCCTCCATGCACTGGGTCTCGAAGAAGCGCAGCGCCTCCACGCAGTCCGGGCCCCACTCCTCGGCCGGCTTGCCGACGATCTGGCAGATGGCGTCCCCCTTCCCGACGCAGCGTGTCTCCAGGCAGTAGATCTGCTTGCCGTGGCAGAAGCTCATGTACCCGCTGGCGAACCCCGTGAGGCTCCAGCACACCGGCTGGTCCGCCCGGCCCAGGTGCAAGAGGTGCTGCTCGGCCTCGTAGGACTCGCGCCACTGGGCCTCGGCGAAGGGGGGAGGCCCATCCTCCGGGCGCCGCTCCACCGGCTCGAACATCACCTGTCCCTGGAGGGTATGCAGCCGGCCGCCCGCCCGGCGCCACGCTGACTCGTCCGGCCAGGGGAAGGCCGTCTTCATCGCCTCGGCCGTGCGCCAGCCGTGCGCGTAGCCCATCCGCGTCAGGATGCCGCGCGCCGCCGTCATCCCCAGGGTTCCAATCAGCTCCTTGCGCAGCAGCCCCAGCGCCACCGCGTCCATCAGCAGCGCCCGCTGTCCCGCGAAGTGGATGAGGCCGCCCGCGGGCTCGAAGGTCAGCAGCTCCCGCAGGTCCAGCTCCAGTCGCCCCGCCATGACTCCGCTCCTTCCAGAACGATGCGACTGACTATCAATTTGAGAGCCTCCCTGCACCTTGAAGTGGCGGGGCGTACGTGATTTCAAGCACTTGGGGTGTTTGGAAACTGGCGCGGCTGTTGCTATTCCTCGCCCCAACAAAGGGATTCGTCCTCGGAGATGCCCTCACCGAGGAAGGCCTGGTCCATCGTCTCGAGGGTTTTCACCACGCGACCCGCCCTGGAATGGCGGCACGTCGCGCATCCGAACCGCAGTCTGGAGGAAGTCATGAAGACGCTGTGGAAGTCCGCCATCGCCGCCGTGGTCCTCGCCGCCCCCTCGCTCGCGCTGGCCGCCAACTACACGATTGATACGTCCCACTCGTCCGCCAACTTCACCATCAAGCACATGATGGTCTCGAACGTGAAGGGCAACTTCAGCAACGTGACCGGCACCGTCAACGTGGACGACAAGGACATCACCAAGTCCACCGTCGAGGCCACCATCGACGCCACCACCATCAACACCAACGATGCGAAGCGCGACGGCCACCTGAAGAGCCCGGACTTCTTCGACGTGGCGAAGTACCCGACCATCACCTTCAAGTCGAAGAAGGTGGAGAAGGCGGGCGACAACAAGCTCAAGGTCACCGGCGACCTGTCCATGCACGGCGTGACCAAGGAGGTCGTCCTGGATGTGGATGGCCCCACCAAGGAGGTCAAGAACCCGTTCAGCGGCACGCCGACCGCGGGCCTGACCGCGACCACCAAGATCAACCGCAAGGACTACGGGCTGAACTGGAACAAGGCCCTGGAGGCCGGTGGCGTGCTGGTCGGTGACGAGGTGGCCGTGACGCTCGAGATCGAGCTGGCCCGCAAGGACGCCGCTCCCACCGCGAAGACCACCAAGTAGTTCCCGTCCGCACCTGGGTGCGGGCTGACGGAGGGGCCTCGGCGAACGAGGCCCCTCTTTTCATTGCGGGGTGGCACGACGCACACACCGCCCCCGAGTCCCACCGCCTCCTGGGCAGGTGCCCGTGTCGGGCCCGAGCGCCACGGACTGGTATGCCTGTCATACCAGTTCGCGGCAAATCCGGCCGACAGGGAGGGGGAGCCTGCCTTCGCTGCCTGCCCCCTGACTCGGCTTCCCTGAAGAGGGCTAGCCCTCGGCGACGGCCTGGACGCTGGAGCGGTAGACGAAGATCCGCGCGGTGTTGGTGCGGTTGTCGGCCGGGATGAGGAAGAAGCCCTGGCCGCCGTCCTTGAAGTCCTGCGAGAAGCCCGCGACCTGGCGGCCGTCGTTGAAGGTGACGCGGATCTTCTGCCCCGCGGCCTGCGGCAGGCGCGCACCGGCCGGGAGCATGAAGAAGATGGCCTTCACGCGCTTGCCGGGGATGCGCTCCGGGGTGAAGCCGGTCTGCTGCTCGAGCGCGATGGCCTCGTCCAGGAGATCCACGTCGCGGATGATGCCGCGCTTCACCTGGCCTTCCACGGTGTGGATGATGACGCGGTGCTCGCCCTCCACGAAGCAGGAGCGTGGGCCCGCCTCCGAGGGCGCCAGGGGCGCACCCTTCGGCTCGAAGAGCGGCGCCTCCTCGATGGCGATGGCGGCCTCGGTCTGAGCCGCCGCGCGAGGAGGGGCAGGAGGCAGCGCCACGGGAGCCGCCGCGGCGGCCCGAGCGGGCGGAGGCGGGGGCGCGGCCGGGGGCAGCGGGACCGCGGCGTTCATGGACGGCATGCCCGGGGCGGGGCGTGCGCCTCCCGGAGAGGGCAGGGGCACGGCCACGGCAGGCGGACGGGCCGTCGGAGGAGGCGGTGGCGGCACCACCACCGCGCCCGCGTGCGTGGCCGGGGACGATGGCACCCGAGCCGCTGCGGGCGCGGGAGGCGGCATCGGCACGGCGGCCGCGGACGGAGGCTTGGGGATGGCCACGGGCGCCCGGGCCGGAGCCGGCGGGGGAGGCGGGAGGGCCACCGCCGCCACGGGGCTGGGAGGCGGCATCGGGACGGGGGCCGGAGCGGCCTCCTCCGTGAACTCCACCTCGCCGATGTCCATGACGGGCAGCTCCTCGCTGGCGCTCGCCGCGGGGGGCGGGGGCGGAGGCGCGTCGTCGAAGCTGACGTCGATGCTCGGCTCGGGCTCGGCGGCCTCGATGGGCGGTGCCGGGGGCGCGTCATCGAAGCTGACGTCGATGCTCGGCTCGGGCTCGGCGGCCTCGACGGGCGGCGGAGGAGCGCTCCGGGCGATGCCCCGTTCCGGCTCGGAGAGGTTCTGCATCGGCGAGCCGAAGGCCGTGAGGTCCGCCGGGTAGTGCTGCTGCTGGCTACCGGCGCCCAGATCGTCCATCGGCGCGGCGAAGGGGCTGGGACCCGCGGGCCACTGGTCGCGGGGCGCGTACTCGTTCTCCTGCTCGGCGGAGAGCTTGGCGATCTCCGAGGTGGCGCCGAACACGTCACGCGCGGGCGGATCCTTGATCCATTCGGGCTCGGGCTCGGCCCACTCCGCGCGCTCGGGCTCCTGCGGCGCGGGTGGCGCCTCGGCGGGCTGCGCGGACCACTCCTGCGCGGGCTCCACGGGCGTGGCCTCCCAGCCCTGCGTCGGGGCCGGGGGCGGCGAGCCCTGCCAGTTCGTGTCCTCGGCGGGCGTGGCGGACCACTCGGCCTGGGCAGCGGGCTCGGGCTGCGCTTCCCAGGGCTGCCCCGGCTCCTCGGGAGTCGCCTCGAGGACCGGCTGAGCCTCTTCCTGCGCCGACGCGCTCCACTCGGGGGTGGCCTGAGGCTCGGGCGTCGGGCTCCAGTCGGTGCTCGCGCTGGCTTCAGGCGTCGGGCTCCAGTCGGAGGTGGTGCTCGTCTCGGGCGTGGCGCTCCACTCCGGCGGGGCGTTCGCCTCGGGCGCGGCGCCCCACTCGGGCGTGGCGCTCGTGTCGGGAGCGGCGCCCCACTCGGGCGTGGCGTTCGCCTCGGGCGAGGTGGTCCAGTCGGAGGAGGCAGCCGAAGACCCAGGCTCGGCCCAGGGGTTCTCCGGCGCGGGGGCCGGAGCGCCCCACTCGGGCGCCATGTCCGTGGTGGGAGGAGCGGAGCGAGATGTCTCCAGCCAGTCGGGCTGAGCGCCCTCGGAAGGAGCGGCCCAGTCCGTCGCGGGCGCGGCCTCGCTGGTGGAGGCCTGCATGCTCGCGGCGGGCGGCTCGCTGCCGGCCTCGGGACTGGCCCAGTCCGTCGAGGTCTCGTAGCTCACCATGGCCGCGGCGGGCGGGCCGGCCTCGACCGAGGCCTCCGTGAGCTCGATGACGTCGCCGCCAGACTCCTGCGAAGGCTCGGGAGAGAGCTCGAGCGATCTGCCCGAGGCCTCCCACGCGCTGCCCTCGGTCGCGCTCGGGACGAGGTCCGCGTTGGTCGCGAGCGGGACGGCCTCCTCGGGGCTGCCGGAGAGGTCCACGTCCTCGAGGGGAGCATGGGCGCGGGCAGCCTCCGCCGCGGCCTCCTGCGGAGCGGACGTCTCCCAGGGAGGCGATGCCTCGCTGGCGCTGGCGGTGGGCTGCGAGGACTCGACGGCATCCTCGGTGAGCTCGATGGTGTCCGCCTGGAGATCCGGCCCGACCTGCACCGGACGGAGCTCGAGCGACGGAGGCTCGATGCTGGCCGAGAGGGGCGGTGCCGAGGGCTCGGGCTCGACCTCGGCGCCGAGATCGGCCACGTCGAAGGTGGGCGCCTCTTCCGGGACGGGGGCCGCGGCGGGAGCAGCAGGGGCCTGCTCGGCAGCGGCGGCGGGGGGCGGAGACACCTCCGCGCCCAGCTCCATCTCGAACTCGGAGACCTCGAGCGTCGGCTGCTCGGCGCTGGCGGAGGCCTGCGGCTGCGCGGGGGGCTCCTCCTCGATGGCAGTCGCCTCGAAGACCGGCGTGCTGTCGGGGCTCTCCGCCGACTGGTCCTGCTCCATCGCCGGCGGCGCGACGGGCTGGGCGGGCGCGGTCGCCGCAGGAGCCGATGCCGCGTCGTCGAACATGTCCTCGGAGGTGAGGGAGATCTCCTCCGCGGCCTCGAAGACAGGCTCGGCGGGCATGGCCGCCACGGGCGCGGCCTCGAGCGTCGGCTGAGGCTGGGGGCTCACGGGCTCCGCCGCCGTGTCCACGGCGAGCGGCGCGGAGTTCCAGGAGTCCGTCTCGGAGGAGAGGGGCTCCGCGGTGAGCTCCGGCTGGCTCTCGGGCAGCGCGGTCTCGAGCGTCGGAGCGGAAGGCGGCTCCGGCTGCACATCGTCCAGCGACAGCTCCTCGACCGGCATGGCCGTGAGAGGCTGCGGCTCGGCTTGGGGCTCGGGCAGAGGCTCGGGCTGCGGAGCGGCCTCCTCGGCGATCTCGGAGAAGGAGGTCTCCAGCACGACGTCCGAGGCGGGCTGAGGCTCGGCCTGGGCGGGAGCCGACTGTTCCGCGAAGGGCGCCGAGGGCGCGGGCTCTGGCTCGGCGTCGGGCTCGATCAGCGAGACGTCGTCCGCCTCCAGCTCGATGGCGTCCGCGGCCTCCTCGGCCGGGAGCTCGGGCAGATCGCTCTCGGGAGCGGGCTGGGCCTCGAGGTGGGCCTCCGGCGCGATGCTGGCCGCTGGGAACTCGGAGACGGGAGCCTCCGCGGGCTGCGCCGGAGACACCTGGACGTCGCTGTTCAGGTCCGCGAAGGAGGAGTCCGGAGCGCTCTCCGGCTCCACGCTCTCCACATCCGTCACTTCGTCGGCGGAGACCTCGACGACGTCATCCGCCTCGGCCTGCGGCACGGCGTCCTGCTCGGCCTGGCCCCCGGAGAGAGCCTCGACGGGAGCGGGAGCGGTCTCGGGCGGAGTGCTCCAGGCGGACGAGCCGCTCAGCGAGCTGAAGTCGACCTCTTCCGCCGCGGGCTGGGCCGTCTCCGGCGCGGCGGCGGGAGCCGGCTGCTCATACGCTCCTTCGGACGCAGCAGGCCAGGCCGGCTCCGCCGGAGTCTGCTCCGGGTAGTACGGCTGCTCGTAGCCAGCGGCGTAGGCCTGGTTGGGGTCCGCCGGGTACGGCGACTGCTGGCCCTGGGTCGCGTAGCCCGGGGCGGCATAGGCGGCCTGGGTCGGATCGTAGCCCTGCTCGGCGGCGTAGCCCTGGTTGGCGTCGTAGCCCGGAGTGGCGGCGTAGCCCTGGTTGGCGTCGTAGCCCTGGGTGGGATAGGCGCCGTAGCCCTGCGCCTGGTTGGGATCGTAGCCCTGCGCCTGATTCGGATCGTAGCCCTGCGCCTGGTTGGCGTCGTAGCCCTGGGCGGGATAGGCGCCGTAGGCCGGGTTGGGAGCGTACGCCTGGTTCGGGTCGTAGCCCTGGGCATAGCCCTGGTTCGGGTCATAGCCCTGCTGGGGATAGCCAGCGGGGTAGGCGTACCACTGGCCATCCGCGCCGTAGTAGCCCTGGGGCTGAGGCGGATAGGCCGGCGCCGGGGAGGGGTACCACTGGCCGTCCGTGCCGTAGTAGCCCTGGGGCTGCTGGGGGTAGCCGGCGGGGTAGGCGTACCACTGGCCATCCGCGCCGTAGTAGCCCTGGGGCTGCTGAGGGTAGGCCTCGGCCGGAGGGGGCTCCTGGATCGGCGCGTCCTGGACTCCCAGGAGTCCACGCAGCTCGTTCCAGCGAGCCTCCTCTACTGGGGAAAGGCTCCCCATCTTCCGCTTCTCATCGAGGAAGCGGAACTCTCTCATCGCCGCGCGCGTGTCGGACATCCGTCCACCTTGCTACGGGGGGTAAGGCGTAAGCGGTGCGAGGTTCCCGCCATAACGCCCGAAGCGCAAATTTGGAGGCGAGAGTGTAGGAGAGTCTCATCAACCGGTAAACGGACCAGAATGGCTCGATCGGCCGCTACCTGTGGGAGAGGGCCGATTTCACCTCCTCGTCCAGCTTTGCCACATCCATGTCGTAGTGGGACTGGAGCGCCTTCTCGAAGGGCGTGCCCTGGCCCACCTCGCGGATGAGGGCGAGCAGGCGAGGGGCCCCTCCCCGGCGCATCAGCTCGCGGACGGCCACGGCGGAGGTGGCATAGGCCATGGTGGGGTCCGAGCTCTGGATGAGCGCGCCCTGGGCCAGGCTCTTGAGGCTGGGGAGCCTGCCGCCGCGCGCCGCGCTGCGCAGCGCGTTGCCGATGAGGACGGGCGGGCCGTCGCCGCCGAGGTAGCGCCACTCGACGTACTCGGCCAGGCCCTCGTTGAGCCAGGTAGGGAGCTGGTGGTCGGCGCCGCCGCAGAAGTCGTCCACGGCGGAGTGCACGTACTCGTGCACGAGGGTGGCCTTGGTCTGCTGGGTGAGCTCGGCGGCATCGTTGATGCGCATGGCGCCGTCCGAGTAGAGGCCGGCGGCGGCGCGGGCCAGCGAGGCGCCCTGGTGGGTGCGGAACTCCTCGCGGGTATAGAGGATGACGTCCACGGGGGACTCGCGCGCCTCGCCGAGGATGTCGCGGGTGTGCTCGTAGGCCTCCTCCAGCGTGGCGATGACGCGGCCCTCGTACTCGGCGCGCTGGCCGAAGTCGCGGTTGTTGTTGAAGTACTTCACCACGAAGCGCCGGTTGGAGCGGGTGCGCATGCCGTCCGAGCTCACGCCGGACTCGTAGGTGAGGCTGGCCGAGCGCGTGTCGCCCTCGTCCCGGGCGATGGCGGGCCGCGACCTGCCGCCGGAGGGGCCGTCCTCGCCGCTCATGCGCCGCTCGAGGCTCTCGGCCTGGGCGCGCGCCTGGGTGTCCTCGGCGGAGAGGCTTCTGGCCTTCTGGATCAGCTTCTTCGCCTCGGCGGCCTGGGGAGAGCGGGGCGGCACCTTGCCGAGCGCCTCCGCCGCGCCGGCTCCGTCCTTCTCCGCGAGCAGCAGCTTGCCCAGCTCCAGGCCGAAGGCGCCCTCCTTGGGGTAGGTGGCCAGGCCCTTGCGCAGCGCCTCCTCGGCGGCGCCGCGCTGATCCGTGGCGAGCGCCGCGCGAGCCAGGCAGCGCAGTCCGCCCGCGGTCTCCTCGAAGGCCACGGCGCGCTCGCCCAGCGAGTACGCCATCACCGCGTCGTTGCCCACCAGCGCCTCGCAGCCCTTGAGCAGGGGCCCGGCGATGGCCTTGCGCTCGGCCTCCGGGTAGCCCTTGGGGTCCGCCGAGGAGTAGGTGAGGTACAGGTCCTCCCACGCCTTGCTCTTGGCGAGCTGCTGGGCCTTCTGGGCCGAAGGAGGCGAGGCGGTGAGGAGGAGGGCGAGGAGGAGGGCGCTCATGCCCACCCAGTATGGCCGAGCCCCGGTGCGGCGTTGAAGGGCCCCTGGGGCTACGTCTCCTCGGCCACCTGCCAGCCCTGGCGGCTGAGCGCGTCGATCAGCTCCTGGATGTGGGGACGGCCGGTGGTCTCCAGCGTCACCTCCACCATGACTTCCCCCAGGCTCGCCTTGGAGAAGGCGCGGTTGTGGTGGATCTCCACGATGTTGGCGCGCTGCTCGGCGATCTGCGAGGTGAGGCCGGCGAGCATGCCGGGGCGATCCGGCATGCGCACCTCCAGCCGCACCAGGCGCCCGGCCTTCACGAGGCCCCGCTCGATGATGCGGCTGATGACGTTCATGTCGATGTTGCCGCCGCCCAGCAGGACGACCACCTTCTTGTCGTTGGCCGCCGGGATGTGGTTGTTGATGAGCGCGGCGATGCCCACCGCGCCGGCGCCCTCCACCACGCTCTTCTCCTGCTCCAGCATCACCAGGATGGCGTTGGAGATCTCCTCGTCGTCCACGGTGACGACGTCGTCCACGTACTTGCGCACCATGGAGAAGGTGAGCTCGCCGGGCCTGCGCACCGCGATGCCGTCCGCGATGGTGGCGCCCGCGGGCAGCTCCACCACGTGCCCCGCCTGGAGCGAGGCCTTCATGCTTCCGAGCGCCTGCGTCTGCACGCCCACCACCTGGATGCGCGGGTTGGTCTCCTTGAGCGCGCAGGCGATGCCGGAGATGAGCCCGCCGCCGCCGATGGGCACCACCACCATGTCCATGAAGGGCGTCTGCTCCAGCAGCTCCAGGCCGATGGTGCCCTGGCCGGCGATGACCTGCGCGTCATTGAAGGGGTGGACGAAGACGAGGTTCTGCTCCTTCTGGATGCGCAGGGCCTCGGCGTAGGCCTCGTCGAAGTTGGCGCCCTGGAGGACGACGTGGGCGCCGTACTCGTCGCGGGTGCGCGTCACCTTGATGAGCGGGGTGCGCTCGGGCATGACGATGGTGGCCTTCACTCCCAGCTTGCGGGCGTGGTAGGCGAGCCCCTGCGCGTGGTTGCCCGCCGAGGCCGCGATGACGCCCCGTGCCTTCTCCTCGGCGCTCAGGGTGAGCAGCTTGTTGAGCGCGCCGCGCTCCTTGAAGGCGCCCGTGTGCTGCAGGTTCTCCATCTTGAACCAGATGGCCGAGCAGCCGGTCCGCTCGGTGAAGTAGTCCGAGGCCTCACAGGGCGTGGGACGGATGGCGCCACGGATGCGCTCTCGCGCGGCGAGGATGTCCTGGAGTTTCACCATTGCCCGGCCCCATAGCGGATGCGGGGCGGGTGGGAAAGGGGGAGGGCGTGTACGGGACGTTGGAGATGCAAGCAGGACGACCCCTCGGCAGATGGGTTCACGGTGCAGCCCGTGTTACTGACAGGGAAGGGCGTGGCTCACGCTGTCATGCACGTCCTCAGCGAGGAGCCCATGGTGCGAGTTCAAGACGGAATGACCGGTTCGGAGGCCTCCGTGCGTCCTGCCAACCGGAAGCACCCCGGGCCGCTCCAGGAAGTGCTGGCGGAGTTGGCCGATCCGGTGGGGCTGCTCGACGGCTTGTTCCTTCACTCGCCCGTGCCCTACAGCCTCTTCACGGCGGACGGGCACTGTCTGCTCACCAACCCTGCGTACCGGGCGATGTTCGGCCGGGAGCCGCCCGCGTCGTACAGCGTCTTCGAGGACGAGGTGCTCGAGCGGCTGGGCGTCGCCGCGCTGTTTCGCCAGGCCTTCCAGGGGGAGACGGTGGAGACGCCGGTCTTCTGGTACGACCCGAAGGAGCTGGGGCACGTCCAGGTGCCGGACGCGCGACGGGCGGCCATCTCCTGTACCTGCTTCCCCCTGAAGACGCAGGAGGGGGAGATCCGCCACGTGGTGATCGCCTACAAGGACGTGACGGCGGAGTGGACGGTGCGGGACGTGGAGCAGGAGCGGCTGAAGCTGGTCCTCAAGGCGGGAGGCCTGGGGCACTGGGAGCTGGATCTGCGGACGCAGCGGCTCACGGTCTCCGAGGGCTGCAAGGCCAACTTCGGGCTGCCGTCGGACGCGGACCTGTCGTCGTACGAGCGGCTGCGTGCCTGCATCCACCCGGAGGATCGCTCCGCCATGGAGGAGGCGGTGGGGCGCTCCATCTCCCGCGGGGAGGACTACTCCGCGGAGTATCGCGTCGTCACCCCCGAGGGAGGGACTCGCTGGGTGGTGGCGCGCGGGCAGGTGGTCCACGCGGAGGACGCCACCCCGGTGGGGATGATGGGCGTCACGGTGGACATCACCGAGCTCAAGAAGACGCAGCGCGACCGTGAGCAGCTGGTGAAGGAGCTGGGCGAGGAGCGCGCGCGGCTCCGGGCCGTGCTGGACAACATCCCGGCCGGGGTGCTGCTGGCGGAGGCTCCTACCGGGCGCATCGTCCTGGGCAACGCGCAGGTCGAGCGCATCCTGCGCCACCCGGTGCTCCATTCGCCGAGCGTGGAGGAGTATGGCGAGTGGGTGGGCTACCACCCGGATGGACGGCGGGTGGACGGGAGCGAGTGGCCGCTGGCGCGGGCGCTCCGGGGCGAGACGGTGCCGGCGGAGCGCTTCCTCTACCAGCGAGGGGACGGCACCCAGGGGTGGATCCGCGTGGAGGGCGCACCCATCCGCCACGAGGGGCGCATCACGGGGGGCGTCATCGCCTTCTATGACATCCAGCAGGAGCGGCGTGCCGAGGAGCGGCTGAGGGCGCTGGCGGACACGTCGACGGCGCTGGCGCAGGCCTCGACGGACTTCAGCACCGCGCTGGAGGATCTGGCGCGGCTGGCCAGCGAGTCGCTGGGGGAGTGCTGCGTGCTGACGCTGGTGGACGAGGAGCGGCAGGTGCTCGACATCGTGGCCTCGTACCACCCGGAGCCCGAGGCCCGGCGGCTGCTCAAGGCCACGATGCACGACTCCTATGACAACGAGGGAGGGCCGGCCATGCGGGTGGTGAGGACAGGCCAGCCCATACTCCTGGCCCGAGTTCCCCAGGAGGGGCTGCTCGAGTCCCTGGTTCCCGAGGCGCGCCCGTTCACGGAGCGCTATGGCCTGCACAGCGTGCTCATCGTGCCGCTGCGGGCCCAGGGGGCCGTCATCGGGACGCTGGGCGTCTCACGCGGGCGAGCCGACTGGCCCTATACGGTGGAGGACCAGGAGTTCCTGCAGGAGATGGCGGACCGGGCGGGGCTGGCCATCCAGAACGTGCGGCTGCTCAAGACGGCCCAGCAGGCCGTGCAGCTGCGGGACGACTTCCTCTCCATCGCCAGCCATGAGCTGAAGACGCCGCTCACGCCGTTGAGCCTCAAGCTCCAGGTCATGGCGCGGCTGGTGAGCTCCGAGCAGGGCGAGGAGCTGACCCAGCGGCTGGGGAGAGACCTGGATGGGATGCGCCGGCAGGTGAGGCGCCTGTCGGACCTGATCAGCGACCTGCTGGACGTGGCGCGCATCAGCGGTGGACGCCTGAGGCTGGAGCTCGATCAGGTGGACCTGGCGAGTCTGGTGCGCGAGGTCTCCGCGCGGTTCGAGGCGGAGGCGGAGCGAGCGGGAGGGAGGCTGCAGGTGTACGTGGAGGCGCCGCTGGTGGGGCGCTGGGATCGCCTGAGGCTGGAGCAGGTGGTGACGAACCTGCTGTCCAATGCCCTCAAGTACGGCCCGGGCAAGCCCATCCACGTGCGCGCGGAGCTGCACGGGGAGCGCGCCCGGCTGACGGTGAGGGACGAGGGGATTGGCATCGACGCTCCGCACCTGGCGCGCATCTTCGAGAAGTTCGAGCGCGCGGTGTCGGATCGCCACTACGGAGGCCTGGGGCTGGGGCTCTACATCACCCGGCAGATCGTCCGGGCGCTGGGAGGGGCCATCGGTGTGGAGAGCGAGCTCGAGCGGGGCTCCACCTTCACCGTGGAGCTCCCGCTGCGAGGCCCGGAGGCGCCGCGCCCCTGAGCCTCATGGACTCTCCGGCCTGGGGGGCCCCTCTGAAGCTCCACCCGTGGGAACCCCCGCATCTGGAGAGTGCGGTGAGGATCGCTCGGCGCGGATGCGCACCCGAGCGACGTTCCTGACGTCGAGTGCATGGTACGCAACCTCGGCTTCGACGCACTGAGGGCTCGGCTGCCGCGTGGCGTGCTCGGCGAAGAGAAGGATGCGGACCTCCTTGCCGTACCAGAAGCCGGGCTCGAGAAGCAGGATGTCCTCGTCCCGGCGGGCTGGCGCCAGGACGTCCATGATGACGTAGGGGAGCGCGGCTCCTGTATCGCAGGCCACGACGGAGTCCACCGTCAGGTCGATGCTCTCGATGAGGCGCTTGTCGATGCGGAGCTCGGCCTCGAGGGGGCTGAGCAGCAGGCGGCCACGGAGGCTCTCTCCGTCATAGGAGGGCTCCTGCAGCTCCAGGCGGGCTCGCTTGAACGCTCCATCGACAGTCCGAGTGCTCTGCCCTGCGTCGCTCGTGTTCGTCGGGGCGTGAGAGAAGAAGGGCAGGCCTTTGCAACCTGCAAGCACCAGGAAGAGTGCGGCCAGCAGAGGAGACAGACTCAATCGCATGGCAGGTTCCCATCATCCCCAGGCACGCCAAGTCCCTGGTTGTGGCGCCATCCGCACGAGTGCGCCAGCTCGTGAACCATGGCCTTGGCCCGGCAGTCGCGTGAAGCGGGCTGCTCACACCAGTTGATCTCGCTCGAGGGGTTGTCACACGAGGTGGGACGATCGGAGAACCTCACGACATAACCCAGCGCGACGATGCCCTCGCTGCTCTGCGCCTTGCAGAGCTTCTGGATCTCCGCGCTCCCGCAGTTGATCTTGACCCCCGAGCATTGCAGCTCCACGCACGTCCTGAGGCAGTCATGCGTGATGGCCTGAGCGGCCGCCTGGCACTCCTCCACGGTGGGGAGCTCGCGGCAGGTGGAGCTCATGGGTGTTCCCGGGTGAACACAGCTGATCCAGGGCAGCAGCGCCACGGGCACAGCGAGCCACGCACGGAGGGGGCTCCACCCCGCTCGGCCGCCATGGGCTCTCCGCATCGCGCTCAAGGTGACCCGGGCGGGGATGGAAGCGCGGTCAGATGCCGCGCATCACCGTGGCCTTGCCCACCCGGCCGATGGCGAGGATGAAGGCCGCGGTGCGCAGCGGCACCTTGCGCGAGCGGGCAATCTGCGTCACCCGCTCGTAGCTCTCCTTCACGGTGCGCTCCAGCTCGGCGTTCACCCGATCCTCTTCCCACGACATGTGCTGGAGGTTCTGCACCCACTCGAAGTAGCTGACGGTGACGCCGCCGACGCTGGCCAGGATGTCCGGCACCACGAGGATGCCGCGCTTCTCCAGCAGCTCGTCCGCCTCGGGCGTGGTGGGGCCATTGGCGCCCTCGATGACCAGCCGCGCCCGCACGGCGGTGGCGTTCTCCTTGGTGAGCACGTGGCCGAGCGCTGCGGGGATGAGCACCTCGCAGTCCGCCGTCAGCACCTCCTCGTTGGAGCAGGCCTGGCCCCCGGCGTAGCCCGTCACCGTGCCGGTGCGCTGCACGTGCTCGAAGAGGTTGGGGATGTCCAGCCCCTGCGGGTTGCGCACCCCGCCCAGCACGTCGGACACCGCCACCACCACCGCCCCGTCCTCCCAGAGCAGCCGCGCGATGTGGCTGCCCACGTTGCCGAAGCCCTGGATGGAGAAGCGCGTGCCCTTCATCGGCAGGTGCACGTCCCGGAGGATCTCCCGGCAGATGTAGAGCAGCCCGCGCCCGGTGGCCGCCTCACGGCCCTTGGAGCCGTACAGCTCCAGCGGCTTGCCCGTCACCACCGCCGGCGAGTGCCCGTGGTAGCGCGAGTACTGGTCCATGATCCACGCCATCACCTGGGGGTTGGTGTTGACGTCCGGCGCCAGGATGTCCCGCGTGGGGCCAATCACGTCCTGCACCTGATCCACGTACTTGCGCGTCAGGCGCTCCAGCTCCTTGAGGCTGAGCTGGGACGGATCGCACGTGATGCCGCCCTTGGCGCCGCCGTAGGGCAGGTGCGCCACCGCCGTCTTCCACGTCATCAGCGAGGCCATGGAGGCGCACTCGTGCTGATCGAGCTTCGCGTGGTAGCGCAGGCCGCCCTTCATGGGGCCGCGGCTGTTGTCGTGCTGGATGCGGTAGCCGGTGAAGGTGCGGATCTCCCCGGAGTCCATCTCGATGGAGACCTGCACCTTCACTTCGCGCAAGGGTGTGGCGAGCAACGTCTCGATGGGAGTGCCCACATCCATGATGCGGGCGGCCTTGCGGAAGTAGTAGTTGGTCTCCTCGACGGCGTTCATGAGCGCGACCTTAACAGATGGGGTGCGCTACCATAGGAAACGGAATGCGGCCCGGCCCGACGCACGCCCCAGACACGAGCGGACACCTCCAGGGGCTCGCGCGCCGCATCCGCGCCCTGCGCGAGCGCCGAGGGCTGACGCAGGAGGACTTCGCCGCGCGCTGCGGCATCTCCGTGAGCTTCGCCTCGCTGCTGGAGCGCGGCGAGCGCAGCCCCAGCTACGAGACGCTGCTCCAGGTCGCCGCGGCGCTCGGGCTGCCCCCCTCCGAGCTGTTCCGGCTGGAGGAGGAGGACGACACGGGCGCCGACCGGCTGGTGCACTTCATCCGCGCCCGGCAGCTGTCCCGCGAGGACGTGGACCGGCTGCTCACGGTGGCGGAGCTGATGTTCGCCGGAGTGGGGCCTCGGCAGGAGGAGCGGCTGCCGGACCCTGCCCGCTGCGCCGAGCCGGGCTGCGGCCGGCCCGTGTTGGCCCGAGGCCTGTGCGTGGCCCACTACCACCGGGCCCGTCGGGCGAAGAGCCCCGCTCCCTGAACCCCTTCTGGTAGGTCGGTGAGTGCCCCCTGTCGGGCCGAACCAGGACCGAACTGGTATGACAAGCAGACCGGTTCGGACAAGTCGCGCCCGGCAGGGCCTCCTCTTCAGGGACCTTCCTGAAATGGATGAGCGACGGAGGACGGGGCGGGGGCACCAGCTGCCCCGGCTCCGTGGCCATGCTGCCGCCCTGGGCTCCGCGCGCTACCGCTTCTTGGCGCGCTCGATCTTCAGGGCCTTCTCGCCGTGCTGCTTGCCGTTGAGGGCCTCGAAGGCGGCGACGTCCTCGTCGGCGACGAAGACGTAGGCGTAGGTGGGTCGCAGATCGATCCGGGCCACCTTGCCGGCCGGGGCGCCGAGCCCCTCGAGCGCTGCGGTGACGCCCGCCTCGTCGAGCCCCTCCTGCTTGCCCAGGCCCACCCACAGGCGGGTCTGCCCTGGCACCTCGGGAACCTCCTCGCGGCGCTCGCGGCGGCGGTCCTCGCGGGCCCCACGGGGACGGTGGCGCTCGATCTTCAGGGCCTTCTCGCCATGCGGCTTGCCGTTGGCGGCCTCGAAGGCGGGCGCGTCCGCCTCGGCCACGTAGGCGTAGCCGTAGGTGGGGCGCAGCAGGGCCTTGAGCACCTTGCCGGTGGGAGCCCCGGCGGCCTCCAGCGCGGCGATGAACTTCGCGTCGTCCAGGCCGTCATCCATGCCCAGGTTCACCCAGAGCTTCACCTCGCCGGGGCCGGCATCGGGCGACGGGGCGGGACGAGGCCTGTCCTCGGTGCGCTCGCTGCGAGGCTTGCTCTTCTCCACCCGCAGCGTCTTGGTGCCGTGCTGCTTGCCGTTGAGCGCCTCGAAGGCCGCCACGTCCTCCTCGGCCACGAAGACGTAGCCGAAGGTGGGGCGCAGCTCCGCGCGCAGCACCTTGCCCACCGGCGCGCCAGCATCCTCCATCGCCGTGGCGACGCTGCCGGGCCCGAGCCCGTCCGCGGTGCCCAGGTTCACCCACAGCTTGGCCTCGCCGGGGCCCGCCTCCATGGGCGGGGGGCCACGCCGGGGCTCGTCCCGACGCGGCGGCCGAGGCTGACGCTCGCCATGCTCGGCGCGAGGCGGACGGTCCCGGTCGCGCTCGCGATCCCGGTCCTTGTCCCGGCGCTCGCCGCGCTCCTTGCGGCCCTCGCGCCCCTCGCGGCCTTCCCGGCCCTCGCGTCGGCCCTCGGAGCGGCCCTCGGACCTGCCCTCGAACTTGCGCTCCGGCGCCGGCTGCTTCTCGGACTCCTGGGCCGCCTGGACCTTCTCCATGCGCAGGTGGCTGAAGAAGTACTTGAGCAGGAAGGCGATCAGGTCATCCGAGTCGGAGCGCTGCTTGAGCTGGGTGGCCAGCGGCAGGAAGCCCTCGAAGACGGTGCCCGAGGCCCCATCGCGGATCTCCCTCAGGTGGCGCTCGGTCCACAGGTGCATCGCCTCCTCGGGGGCGGGCATCTCGCGCTTCTCGAACTTGATGCCGTACTTCTTCTCCAGCACGGTGTAGGTGGCCAGCTCGCGGCCGGAGAAGAGGTTGATGGCCGTGCCCTTGTTGCCGATGCGGCCGGTGCGGCCCACGCGGTGCAGGTACACCGCCGGATCCTCGGGCAGCGAGTAGTTGATGACGTACTCCAGCCCGGAGATGTCGATGCCGCGCGCCGCGATGTCCGTGGCCACCATGAAGGCCACCTCGCCGCGCTTCACCTTGGCCATCACCCGCTCGCGCTCCTTCTGCGGCAGGTCCCCGTTGAGCAGCTCCGCGTCGAAGCCGTTGCGGTTGAGCACCGCCGTCACCAGCGCCGTGTCATCCCTCGTGTTGCAGAAGATGATGGCGTTCTGCGGCTCCTCCTTCTCCAGCACGTAGATGAGGTTGCGCGGCTTGGGGAAGGCGTCCGACACGTCGTAGCGGATGTGGTGGATGTGCTCCACCGTGAAGACGTCGCCGGACAAGAGCAGCGTCTCCGCGTTCGTCGTGTAGCGGGCAATCAGGTTCTGGATGTCCGTGGGCACCGTGGCGCTGAACAGCAGCACCTGCCGGTTCTTCGGGAGGCGGTCGAGGATGCGCGTCACCTCCTCGTAGAAGCCCTGGTTGAGCATCTCGTCGGCCTCGTCCAGGACGGCGTGATCGCACCCCTCGAGCTTGAGGTTGCCGCGGTTGATGTGGTCGAACACGCGGCCCGGCGTGCCGACGATGATGGGCGTGCCCTCCTCGAGCGCGTCCTCCTGCTGCTTCATGGAGGCGCCGCCGTAGATGGCCGCCACCTTGATGCCCTTGTGCTTGCCCAGGGCGCGCAGCTCCTCGGCCACCTGGAGCGCCAATTCGCGCGTGGGGCAGAGGATGAGGGCGCGCACGCGCTTGTCCTCGGGGGAGATCTTCTCCAGCAGGGGCAGGCCGAAGGCGGCCGTCTTGCCGGTGCCCGTCTTGCTGCGGACGATCAAGTCTCTGCCTTCCATGGCCGGCTGGAAGGCCTTGGCCTGGACGGGAGTGGGGTTGGTATAGCCGCGCTCGGCGATGGCTCGTCGGATAGGCTCCGAGAGGTTCATGTCCTCGAAGCGGATGTCCGCGACGTACTCAGCGGGACGGCTCGGCGCCTCGGCCTCGGGGGCGCTCGGAGAGGGGGACGGGTCTTGAGGAATGTCGCTCATCAGGCAGGGGCATAGCCCCTGCATTACCCTCTGGCAACAATAGCCGTACTTTGCTGTATGGAGTCCCCATGGCGAATGGGAGGAAGAGAACCAAAAACCCGGCCTCCCGGCCCCGCACGAAGCGTCCGGCGGCCCCTCCCCCCCAGGGAGAGGCCCCAGAGGCCGAGGCGGAGGCCGAGGCGTCCGCCGACCCGGAGGCCCTCGAGCCCGAGCCCGAGGAGCTGGCGGAGGTGGACGCCGAGATAGACGAGGCTCCGGCCGTCCCGACGGCCGCCCTGGTCCCGGCCGGGGAGTCCGGGCTCACCCGGAAGGATCCCCTCCAGGCCTACATGGCCGAGGTGACGCGCCACCCCCTGCTGTCCCGGGAGGAGGAGCACACCCTGGCCAAGAAGTACCAGGCGACGGGGGATGTCCAGGCGGCCTACCGGCTGGTGGCCTCCAACCTGCGGCTGGTGGTGAAGCTGGCGCACGAGTACCACCGCAACCCGCTCTCCCTGCTGGACCTCATCCAGGAGGGGAACATCGGGCTGATGCAGGCGGTGAAGAAGTACGATCCGGATCGTGGAGTGAAGCTGAGCTCGTACGCGGCGTGGTGGATCCGGGCCTACATCCTCCGTTACATCATGGACAACTGGAAGATGGTGAAGCTGGGGACGACGGAGGCCCAGCGGAAGCTCTTCTTCAAGCTGCGCCAGGAGCAGGACAAGTTGGTGGCCCAGGGCTTCGAGCCCAACCCGAAGCTGCTGGCCGAGCGGCTCAACGTCACCGAGCAGGACGTGGTGGAGATGGACCAGCGGCTGGGGCACGACGAGCTGTCCATCGACGCGCCGCTGGGGGACGACCCGAAGAACACGCGGGCGGAGCGCTACCTGCCCTCGACGGCGGCGGGGGCGGAGGAGCGCCTGGGCAACGAGGAACTCAAGGAGCTGTTCCGCGAGAAGCTGGCCGAGTTCGCCAGCTCGCTGGAGGGCAAGGAGCGCTTCATCTTCGAGAACCGGCTCATCGCCGACGAGCCGCTGACGCTGCAGGACATCGGCGACAAGTACGGGGTGAGCCGCGAGCGGGCCCGGCAGATCGAGGCGGCGCTCATCAACCGGATGCGCGAGTACATGCGCGAACAGATTCCGGACTTCGACCTGGTGGCGGTGCCGAAGGGTTGACACCCGGGCCCGCCCGGATGCGCGGCGCGAGGGCCGGGGCCTATGCTCCCGACACCGGGCGTTCACGCCTCGGTGGAGGGCCGTCATGATGCGTCTTGCGCGAGGGATGTGGTGGGTTGCCGCGCTGGTCTCCTGGCTGACGGGCTGCGCGGCCACACAGCGGGACAACTACGTGAGGGACAGGGCGGCGGAGCACGTCTACACCCAGTCGCTGGGGCAGATGTGGCCGCGGGTGGAGGCCATCCTGGAGTCGAAGGGGTACTTCTGGCGGGAGGTGCCCAACCGCTTCATCCTGGAGACGGAGTGGAAGGAGAACGGGGGCGGCACGCTGGGGAACTCGTACACGCGCTTCCTGATCCAGGGAATGCGGACGAGGAACGGCGGTTCGCTGCTGCGGGTGATGCGCAACGATGCCTCCTCGCAGGCCACGGCGGTCAACTACGCGGGGAGGACGGGGCCGGTCTCCAGCGCGCGGGCCGCGGCGAGTGCCTTGAACGACGTGGCCAACAGCAACACCACGGGCATGACGCCCGTGCAGAAGCGGGCGTTCCGGGACCTCGAGCTGGAGTGGGAGTTCCTCCAGGCGATCGATCCGGAGGCCGCCGCCGCGCTGGAGCGGGAGGCCCAGGCCCGGTACCCGAAGTGAGTGCTTCCGGTGCTCCTGGGAGCACCTGACGTGAGAGGGACTGATGACGCGTCGTGCACGGTTGCCGGTGTGGGGTGTCCTGGTGCTCTGCGGGCTGATGGGCTGCGCGGGCCGTCAGCGGGAGAACTACCTGAGGGACAGGGCCGCGGAGCACGTCTACTCGAAGCCGCTGGCGGAGATCTGGCCGCGGGTGAAGGCCGTGCTGGATGACCAGGGGTACTACTGGGACGAGGACACCTCGCAGGGCTACCTGCTGGAGACGGACTGGAAGGCGATGGACGGGGGAGCGTCGCAGCTGGGGCGCTCGTACAGGCGGTTCCTGATCCAGGGCACGGAGGAGAAGGGCGGGGGGGCGCGCTTGCGGGTGCTGCACCACGAGCTGTCCGCGCGGCAGGTGGTGGTGGACTCCGAGGGGCGGAGGGTGGGGCCCATCACGAGCCCACAGGGCGCCATGGTCGACTCCTCCCACCGGGGCTACCGCATCCAGACGGAGGTCTGGCGGCACGCCGATAGGGATCTGCAGATGGAGTGGGAGCTGTTCCGGGCCATCGAGCCCGAGGCCGCGGCCGCCCTGGAGAAGGAGGCCGCCGCGAAGTTCCCGAAGTGAGGGAGGGAGCTCATCGGAGCGGCAGCTCGCGGAAGAGGATGTCCTGCTCGTAGCCCAGCTTCCGCACGGCTTCCACGAAGCGCTCGGTGCCGATGAGCATCGTCATGAAGTCTCCCATCCGGAACAGGTCTGGCGGGTCCGGAAGGGTGGAGGCGTCCAGGATGGGAGCTTCCGGCAGCGTCCAGCCACGCCGGCCACACCGGGTACAGGGGGCAGGACGGTCCGCGGGCAGGCAGTCCGGGTGCACGTGGCCTGTCGGCAGCAGCTCGAGCTCCAGCAACTCGGGCGGCTTCTTCTGACGAAAACGGAGCTCGGTGCGGTACCCCTTCAAGCCCCGGACGCCTTCGGAGGCCAGTCGTTCCAGTGGCTCGGGCCGCATCAGCAGGGTCCAGGGATTGTGCAGGCACAACGGGCCGAACTCTCCCCTGGCTGCGCCTACCAGAGGACCCAGCTTGGTCCCCGGACCGAGCTGGACTCCTGGCGGCACGAGCGGGCGTACCCGCTCTCGCAGGCGCTCGAACTCCGCGTAGTCCTTCTCCAGACGGGCCGAGTACTTCTCCCGCTCCGGGAAGCCGGACAGGTCCACGGAGGGATAGGCATCCGAGCCGTCCGACCAGATGGCATGACACGTGGGGCACTGAATGCCGGGCAGGCCCCACTTGTGCTCGTCATCGTAGCCACCCGAGTAGTGTGGACGCTCGACACGGCGAAGCCAGTAGAAGCGCATGGCCCCTCAATAGCCCTGAGCATCGTCGGCTTCTCACGGTGCTCTCCAGGTCCTGGCTGTGCTCGGCTCTCGGCTTAGCGCCAGGGGCGCGAGATGACACAGGCGTTGATGCCGCCCACGCCCATGGAGAGCTTGCCCGCCACGCCCGGAGGCGGTGGCACCTCCTGGTCGTAGACGAAGCGGCCGTGCACCTTGCCGATCTCCCGGTTCAGCTCCGCGGTCTGCAGCGGCGTCGGGAAGAGGCGGCCCCGGGCATAGCCCAGGTACTGCGCCGTCAGCTCCCACCCACCGCCCGCAGACATGCCGTGGCCGAAGGTGCCCTTGCGCGCCGTGACGAGCACTGACTCCGGCAGCAGCCCCCGCAGCGTCTCCACCTCCAGGAAGTCTCCCGGCGTGGCCGTGGCGTGCAAGTCCCAGCTGCCCACCTCGCTCGGCGCGCAGTGCGCCGCGCTCAGCGCCGCCTGCATCGCCGCCGTGGGGCCGTCCTTGGACGGAGTGATGATGTGGTCCGCGTCCGCCGTCACGCCCACCGCCAGCGGCTCCATGCCCAGCGGCTTGAAGCCCTTGGCCGTGAAGTGCTCGAAGTCCCCCAGGATCCACAGCACCGCGCCGCCCGCCACGTGCGTGCCTCGCAGCGCCGTGAGCGGCTTGGACACCGTGCCGTCCGCCGAGATGACCCGGGCGTTGTAGAAGCCTCCCACCACCAGCGGGTGCGGCGGCGGATCCGTCATCCCCATCACCACGGCCTTGGCGTCGCCGCGCTGGATGGCATCCATCGCCAGCTTCAGCCCGTAGCCGAACGAGGAGCACGCCGCCACCGGCGCGAACGTCATGCCGGTGAGCTTGCCCAGCATGGAGATCTGCGACGCCGGGCTGTTGTGGATGTTCCACAACACGTTGGAGGACACCGAGTTCCACGGCGGCTCGGGCGCTCCCCACTTCTTCTGCAGCCGCGCGTTCCGGGTGCGCTTCTCCTTGATGACGGCGAGCTTGGCGGACTCCACGTCCCCCTCCACGCCCAGCGCCTCGATCTCCCTCAGCTCGGCCAGGTACTCCCGCAGCTCCGGAGACTGAGCGGTCCAGTACTGCCACCAGGCCTCCTCGGCCTGATCACGCTCCGTCTCCTCCACCGTCTCCGGCGCCGGAGGCATCCCGGGCCGCGCCTCCCGCGTCTCCATCCACTGGCGCAGCGCCGAGTTGCGCGAAGGCTCCGCCCAGAACCGGTTCCACCGCCGCTGGGCCCGGTACAGGTCCAGGGTGATGTCATGGATCGTCGGCAGGTCGCCCAGGCCGGTGCCCACGTACACGTGCGAGCGGATGCCCAGCGACTGCAGCTCCTGCTCGAGCCCCGGGTTCTGCCGCAGCGCCTGGATGAACGCGGCGATGGCGTACTGCGCGGGCAGGCCCATCTTCTTCTCGAGCTGCGCGAAGCGGCTGGACGGGAAGCGGGCGTCCACCCACGGCTTGTACTCGGAGAAGGTGAAGTCCGGCATCCCCACCAGGAAGTTGTCGGGCCCGAAACCGTTGAAGGGGGACAGCCAACTCTCCCCGGACGCGAGGTTGCGCTCGAAGACTTCGATGTCCTTGGAACGAGGGGCAACGACACCCCAACCGAAGATTCCTACTCTGCGCACGTGTCTGTTCCTCGAGTCCATCAGCCGCGGCCTATAGCGGCTGGATCTTCAAATTGTCGAAGTGCACCTTCGTCTCCCATCCCGAGAACCCGAAGTACTGGTTGCGCGGGCCTTCGAGCGGGGATGCATCCCGCATGGAGAGGAAGGGCTGGCCGTCGATGCTCCACTCGATGGTGGCGCCACGGCGGGTGATGGTGAAGTGGTAGCGCTTGCCCGGCTCCACGGCCTTGCCGTCCCGGACGGCCCGGTCCGGCGTGTGCTCGGTCTGCCGGGCGATGACGGACTGGCTGTTGCGCCAGCCGCCGAAGATGAAGACGTAGCCGGTCGCCGTGTACTGCAGCCGCAAGTCCCCCGCATAGAAGGAGCGGCCGTCGCCCCACGCCTCCACCTTGATGTCGCCCTGCGGGTTGTCCGTCCAGGCGTCGAACTCGATGGTGGCGTTGGTGGGGATGGGCTTCTTGAGCCACACCGGCCGGTTGTGCAGCAGCTGCACCGTCAGCGCGCCGTTCTCCAGCTTCACGGCCGACGGGTTGGTGACGTTCCAGTCATCGCCCAGCGTGTCGCGATCGAAGCTGTCGGCGAAGGGGCCGGGCGGCGGGGCCGGGGGCGGCCGCAGCGACTCGGCCGGCGGCAGCGAGCCCTCCTGCTGAAGCACGCGCAGGTTGTCGAAGTAGATCTGCGACTCGAAGCCGGACAGGCCCAGCCGATCATGCCCCGGGCCCGTGAGCGGGAACGGATCGTTGAACTCCAGGAAGAGCTGCCCGTCGATGCTCCAGCGCAGCAGCCCGCCGTGCCGCTCGATGCGGTAGCGGTAGGTGCGGCCCGCCTGCACCGGCAGGGTGTTGGACTCCACGCGCACCTTGGTGCTCGCGAAGTAGACCCCCGAGTTCACCAGGTCCGCGGACGGCAGCCCCAGGCGCTGGGCCGCCGTCTGCGCCTTCTGCTGGAGCGAGCGAAGCGAGGGCGCGTTGAGGTCCTGCCGCGCGAGCACCGACAGCGTGTTGTTCCACCCGCCATGCACCAGCACGTACCCGGAGGCCGGGTCCACGCCGTTGCCGAAAACCTCCACGCGGATGTCGCCCTCGGGGTACTCCGAGCGCACGTCGAACTCGACGACGACGTCCTCCGGCAGCCGCGCCTCGAGCCACAGCGGGTTGTTCTTCACCTGCGGGGCGAGCAACTGGCCATTCACCACGCGCCAGAAGCCGCCGATGCTGTGGAAGTCCCGCGCCACCACGCCGGGATCCGAGAAGTCCTGCCGGTAGGGCACCTGGGTGGTGACCTCGGGCTCGCCGCGCAGCAGCGCCCGGTGAATCAGCGGGAACTGCACCACGAGGATGGCGGCCACCAGCACGGCCCAACCTCGCGGGGACAGCCCCTGGGGCTTGACCCAGGGGGTGAAGGAGGCCTCGGACGCGGTGCCCTGCGCCGGGGCGGCGGGGCTGGCGCCCTCCGCGGGCTTCTCGGGCGCGGGAGCCGCCTCAGCGGGCTTCTCCCGCGCCACCTCCACGCTCTTCCGCTGAGCGCGCTCCTGGCTCTTCGCCTTCGCCTTTTCCTTGCGCTTGGCTTGACCCATCGGTGTCGGTGTTCCCCGGAGGTGGGAAGGGCGCCGGACTCTACGCGCCGCGGCAAGTCAGGTAAAGCATGCCGACCGGCGCCTGGAGGCCTGTCCGCCGGACTACTTGACGCCCCAACGGCGCTCGAGTGCCTTCTGCTCGGCCTTGCGCAGCTTCAGCCGCTCCTTCTCGGCCCGGATGCGGTCCATCTCCTCGGGCGAGGGGCGCACGGCAATCTGGTACACGCTGCCGGCCAGCGCGAACAGGCCCGCGGCGATGATGACGCCCCAGGGCTGGTTGGCCACCGTGGCCACCAGGCCCACGAACTGGTAGAGCGCCGCCAGGGCGCCGATGACGAGGATCCACGCCCCCACCACTGAGGACACGATGGCGCCCACCACCCGGTGGAGGATGGCCGCCACCAGCCCGCTGATGAGCAGCGTGGGCACGAAGCCCAGCAGGAAGTCCTGCGGCCCGGCTATCTGCCCGGCGAGCAGCCCCAGGGGGATGCCCACGCCCAGGAAGGTGATGATGGGGGGCAGCAGGAAGCCCGCGACGGCCAGGATCGCCGCCACCAGGTTGGGCAGGCGCGGGTCCAGCTCGGTCAGCCCCAGCTTCGCGGCGATGACGCCGGTCCACGTCAGGGCGATGAGGGCGCCGACGGGGCCCGCCACCAGCCGGAACATGCGCCCGCCGCCGAAGAGCAGCAGCAGCAGCCCCAGCGCACAGCACACGATTCCCGCCCACATCGGCAGGAGGCGGTAGATGCCCACCCAGCCCTGGGGGTTGTATGTCTGGTAGGCCTTGAGCGCCTGGACGAGAGCTTCCACGGCATCACCTTAATAGCGAGAGAGCGCCAGCGCGACGAGGAGCAGGAGGATGACGAGCGCCAGCGCGGCGAAAGCATAGACCGCCGGGGGCGTCCGGGTGCGGCGCAGCAGCTCCTCGGCCTGCGCCCGGTCGTCCGGCGAGGGGTCGGCGGCCAGGATGCGAGAGGCCTCGCGCCGGGCCCCCGCCACATCCCCCGCCTCCATCCGCTTCCAGGCGGCGAGCATCTCCGGGGAGGCCGGATCTTTGGGCGTTTGTCCGCCTTTCGCCATGGGGGGCCTCTATAGCGGGGAATGCAAGGACGCGTCGACGGTATATACAACCCCCACCATGAGCGCCCGGCGAGTCACCCGTCGCAACCTCCTGCTCGGCACGGCCGCGCTGTTGCCGCTGTTGTCGCGGCGGGCCTCCGCCTTTGGAGAGAAGAGCCGTTTCATCCCCGCCGTGGTGAAGCACGGCGGCAGGTGGGACCTGCGCCTCAACGGCTTGCGCCGCATCGCCTGGGAGCTGCAGCGCCGCACCTCGGTGGAGGTGCTGCCCGAGGCCCGGCCCTGTCTGCTCGACAGCTCGGAGATCTTCGAATACCCGTTCCTCTACTTCGGGGGCGAGGGCAGCTTCCCGGCGCTCAGCGACGCGGAGGTGGAGAACCTGCGGCGCTACCTGACGTTCGGCGGCTTCCTGCTGGCGGACGCCAACGACGGCAGCGACGGGGACGGCTTCGACTCGAGCTTCCGCCGGGAGATGGCGCGGGTGCTGCCGCAGAGCCCGCTGTCGACGGTGCCCTCCACCCACGTCGTCTTCAAGACGTTCTTCCTGCTGGACGCGGCGCCGGGCCGGCTGCTCAACAAGCCGCACCTGCAGGCCTGCATGCTGGGCAAGCGCGCCGCGGTGATGTACTCGCAGAACGACCTTGCGGGCGCCTGGAGCCGCACCGAGGCGGGAGATTACGAGTTCGACGTCTCTCCTGGCGGAGAGCCGCAGCGTGAGTTAGCCATCCGGATGGGCATCAATCTGTGCATGTATGCCCTCTGCCTGGATTACAAGGACGACGCCGTCCACCTGGACATCATCCTCAACAAGCGGCGCTGACCGCGGGGCCTGGCTCCCCGCCGAGCGCGATTGATGAACTCACAGCCCTTCAACGACTGGAAGCTGGTCAGCCTCTCGCCCCTGCCCGTGTGGGTGATGGTCCTGTTGGGGGTGGGGCTCGTGCTGGGCATCGCCCTGGCGGCCTGGGGCGTGCGCCGCGAGCCCTCGCGCCTGCGCAAGGGGCTGCTCTGGGTGCTGAGGCTGGGCGCGGGGGTGGCCGCGCTGTTCTTCCTGCTGGAGCCCGGCATCCGTCACCTGCAGGTGGCGCGGATGAAGAACCGGGTGGCGGTGCTGGTGGACCGCTCGGCCTCCATGGGCTTCCCGGCCGAGCCGGGGGGCCCCTCGCGCTCGGGGCAGGTGGGCACCTACCTGGACAAGATCGCCCCGAACCTGGCGGCGCTGCAGGACCGCTTCACGGTGGAGGTGTACGGGTTCGACCCGGAGCTGGCGCCGGTGACTCCGGCCACGCTGCGGAACGAGCCGCCGCGGGCGGGCACCACGGACATCCTCTCGGCGCTGCGAGCGGTGGGCGCGGGCTCGCAGGGCGCGCGCAAGCTGTCCGGCGTGCTGCTCTTCAGTGACGGGGCGGACAACGCGGAGCTGGCGGCGGGCGCGGTGGGCAAGGCGCGCTCGGCGCTGACGGACCTGGGCGTGCCGGTGTCCACCTTCCTGGTGGGCCAGGAGACGCTGAAGGACCTGGCGATCGAAGGGCTCAAGGTGGACGACTTCGCCTTCGTGCGCAACTCGCTCACGGTGGAGGTGGAGATCCACGGCCGGGGCTTCTCGGGCAAGGACATCCCCGTGGTGCTCAGCCAGGAGGGCAAGACGGTGGCGAGCAAGACGGTGCGCCTCCAGTCCTCGGACGACGTGCAGCCGGTGGCGTTCACGTTCACGCCGGACCAGACGGGGCGCTTCGTCTACACCGTCACGGTGCCCACCTTCCCGGACGAGGCGGTGAGCGACAACAACACGCGCTCGTTCACGCTGAAGGTGATCCGCGACCGCGTGCGCGTGCTGCTGGTGGTGGGGCGGCCCTCGTGGGACGAGCGCTACCTGCGCGGCCTGCTGCGCCAGGACGCCAACGTGGACATGGTGTCCTTCTACATCCTGCGGACGATGACGGACGATCCGGGCGTGGTGAGCCAGGAGCGCGAGCTGTCGCTGATTCCCTTCCCCATGGAGGAGATCTTCGACACGAAGCTGGACACCTTCGACGTCGTCATCTTCCAGAACTTCGGGTACGCGGACCCGTCGCTGGCCATCACCGAGTACGAGCGCAACCTGGAGCGCTACGTCCACAACGGCGGCGCCATCGTGATGATCGGCGGCGACAGCGTGCTGGGCGAGGGGCGGGCGACGATGCCCACGCTGATGGAGGCGCTGCCGGTGGAGGCCGCGGGGCCGGCCAACGTGGAGCCCTTCAAGGCGCGCCTGACGCCGGACGGCGTGCGCCACCCGGTGACGGCGCTGGGCACGGGCGTGTCGAGCACGGAGGCGGCGTGGGCGGAGCTGCCGGCCATCCCGGGCATCAACTCCACGCGGGCGCGGCCGGGGGCGACGGTGCTGCTGGACCACCCGTTCCACCTGGTGGACGGGAAGAACGCGCCACTGGTGGCGGTGTGGGACTACGGGCGGGGCCGGGCGATGGCCCTGGCCACGGACGCCAGCTGGTACTGGGCCTTCACCTCCCACAAGGGCGGCTCGCCGAACCGGACATATGACCGCTTCTGGGGCAACGCGCTGCGCTGGCTGGTGAGGGATCCGGACCTGACGACGCTGAAGGTGACGGCGGATCCGCCCTCGGTGGAGCCGGGCAAGCCGGTGGGCGTGGTGGTGTCGGCGCGGACGGCGGACTACCAGGCGGCGCAGGACGCGCAGGTGCGGGTGGAGCTGTTCTCGGTGGCCACGCAGAAGCCGGTGGCGGTGCAGACGGGGACGACGGGGCCGGACGGGATGGTGCGGCTGGAGTTCGCGCCTCCGGCGCCGGGGCCGTACAAGCTGCTGGGCACGGCGAAGAAGGGCGAGACGGACCTGGGGCAGGGCGAGGACGCGGTGGCGGTGCGCGCGGTGGGGCCGGAGCTGTCGGACGCCTCGGTGCGGCCAGCGCTCCTGGAGCAGATCGCCAAGGTGACGGGCGGCAAGGCCTACCGGCTGCAACAGGAGAGCACGCTGCCGGAGGTGCCGCTGCTGGATCCGCCGGTGGTGGAGGTGGGTCGGGCGAAGGATCAGCCCCTGTGGGACCGCTGGTACTACCTGGTGGTGCTCGTGGGGCTGGCGGGCGCCGAGTGGTTCCTGCGCCGCCGGTTCGGCTACGTCTGAGCCGCGAGGAGCCCCGAGCGTTTCGAAGCGCCAGGAGAAGTGAGCTCCCTCTCCTGGCGATGAGCTCCGAGGGCTGCCGTTACTTGGAGACGACGCCGCAGGCGATGCGCCCGCCCGCGTCACCGGCCGGGTCCGTCTTGTAGTCGTCCGCCTTGGCGTGCACGACGACCGAGGCGCCATCCGTGTCCATCATCGACGCCACGGTGAGGCCACCGTTGGCGAAGAACTCGAACTGGACCTTGCCGTCCTGGGCCACGTTGAGGTTGGGCAGGTCGCCCTCGTGCTTGCCGCCCGGGGACAGCATGCCGTGGGTCTTCTTGCTCGGGTTGAAGTGGCCGCCGGCGGTCTTGAACTCGGGGGCGTCGCACTTGCCGGCCTCGTGGATGTGGATGGCGTGCGTGCCCGCGGGGATGTTGGAGAGGGTGCCCTTGATGAGGACGCCGTGGGGCGTCTGCTCGAACGTCACGTCGCCCACCGGCTGGCCCTTGGCGTCCTTGAGGCTCGCCTTGGCCGTGTCGCCGGCCTTCGTCTCCTGGGGAGCGGCCGTCTTCTCGTCCTTCTTCGCCGCTTCGACGGTCTTCTCGCGCACGGCCGAGGGGGTGGTCTTCTGGGCAAGCGCGGGAGCGGCGAGGGCGAGGGTTGCGGCGGTCAGCAGTGCATGGGACTTCATGAGCGTTCCTCCTGATCGGAAGTTGGGTGTTGCGAAGCGCGCTGCACACTAACCATGGATGGGCGCGCTCGCTCGCAAGGAAGTTCGCTCTGCTCGTGGCTCAACAGGAGCCTCGTTCAGCGCTCAGCGGAGCGGGAACGGCACGGGGACGACTCGGGACGCGCCGAACACGGGGGCCCAGTGCTGCTGCACCTCGGAGCCGTTGAGGAAGCGCACGAGCTCGCGGAAGACCTGTAGCGGGCCGCCGAGCTGCTCCGCCCAGGCCAGCCCTCTCGGGGAGAGGTTGGGCACGAGCGGCCCCAGCTCCTCGAGGGAGCGCGCGGCGCGGGCGACGGAGAGCCCCTCGTCGCGGATCCTCCGAGGCACGAGGAGCGGGGCGAAGCGGGCATGACGGTGGTCGTGGACGCAGCCCTCCTCTTCCAGCAGGGCCGCCGAGAGCGGCAGCTCGCGCACGTTGAAGAGGAGCTTCACGGCGCCCAGGTGCGGATCGTACAGGCCGCGCAGGCGGTGATCGCCGCGAGGGATGAGCCGCCGGTCCAGGTAGCAGAAGGCGCGGGCCTCGGGCGGGAGCGAGCCTCGGTGGCGGGCACCGGCGTAGCGGAAGAAGGGCCGCACGTTGGAGGCCTCCAGGCGCAGGGGCGGGCCGTCCTTCAGCGCTCGGAGCTTGGGCAGGAGCGCTTCGGGGATGCCATGGGCTCGCGCGAAGGCGGGAAGGCCGCGCGGAGGAGTCCGGGCGAAGTGGCGCAGGCGGTCGAGGAGTCGCCGAGGGTCCTCATCCACGAGCAGCTCATCGAAGCGCGTCTTCAGGCCCGGGAAGCTCACGGGGACGAGCGTGGTGAGGGGCTCTCCCTGGGCCCGCCAGCGCGCGTCGAGCGCCGCGGCCTCCTCGGGCGTGGGAGCGAGGCGCCACTCGGGAGCCTCGGGCGTGAAGGTGGAGCGCTTGCCGTCCCGCTCGAACGAGGGGGGCCGGGCCCGGCCGGGCAGCGAGCTCCAGACGGTGATGCAGGTGCGCACCTGGGTTCCGGTGAAGGCCCCGGGGCCCAGGTCCACCACGGCGCGGAGCTTCAGCATGCCCAGCAGGGCCTGGCGCAGCGGGGCGTAGAGGAAGGCATCGAGCAGGCTGGAGGGCGTGATGAAGGCGAGCACCCCGGGGCGCGTGGAGAGTCGATGGGCCGCGAGCAGGAGGAAGAAGGCGAAGTCATCGCGCAGGCTCGTCCCGGGCGGCAGGGCGAGCGGCATGAGCGCACGCAGGCGGGACCAGGCGGCACGGTCCTTCAAGAGGGCGGAGGTGCCGTTGTAGGGCGGGTTGCCCACCCACAGCTCGCGGTGGCCGGAGGGGATGCGCTCGAGCAGGGGCTCCAGGCCTCCGCGCAGGGCATCGCCCACGTGCACGTCCGCCTCGGGCACGCGGGCCTGGCACACGCGGGCCACCTCGGGCAGCAGCTCGAGGCCACACAGGCGGGCCTCGGGCCTCATCCGGGCGGCGGCGGAGAGGAAGGCGCCCGCGCCACAGGCCGGGTCCACCACGGTGAGCGGCTCACCCTCCAGGTGCGCGAGCGCGAGCCTCAGCGTGCGCTCCACCAGCGGCGCGGGGGTGTAGAAGGCCCCCAGCGCCAGCCGGTCGATCTCCGGGAACTGATGGACCAGCGCCTCCTCGTCGAGCACGGGCGGCGCGAGACGTGCGCGCGACATCTCCGCCCATCCTATCCACCTTGGGGAGTCAGTTCCGACCTCTCGTTTGTTCCTGGAAGCTTCGTTCGGAGTGCGGCCCGCGAGCGCTGGGTGGACCCAGGACAGCCGTGCTAAGCACGAATTCTCCTCTGGCTCGCGGTGGGGGTTGAACCATGCAGAGATCTTCTCGTTGCTTGCTCCTGGGGGCGCTGGTGCTGGCGCTGGGCTCCTGCTCTCCGGAGTTCCCGTCCGATGAGGACTCCAACCTCGACACGCAGCAGGCCGGGCTGACGGGGCCCTGCGCGGGCAACACGTCCTTCCAGGTGGGCTCGGGCATCTACGACATCACCGGCCCGGCGGCGGAGCTGGGGATGATGGGCTACGCGATGATCGACCAGAAGACGGCCGGCATCCACCAGCGGCTGCGCGCGCGTGCCTTCGTCCTCGCCTCGCCGTGCAACGGCAAGCGCCTGGTGTTCGTCAGCGCGGACCTGGGGCAGATCTTCCAGGGCGTGAAGCAGCAGGTGGTGGAGCGGCTGCAGGCGCGCTACGGCGCGATGTACTCGGACGCGAACGTGATGCTGAGCGCCACGCACACGCACAGCGGGCCGGGCGGCTTCTCGCACTACGCGCTCTACAACCTGACGATCCTCGGCTACGACAAGCAGAACTTCGAGGCCGTGGTGGACGGCATCGTCCAGGCCGTCGTCCGGGCGCACACCAACCTGGCCCCGGGCTCCATCCGCGTCACTTCCGGAGACCTGCTCAACGCGAGCATCAACCGCTCGCCGGAGCAGTACCTGTACAACCCCGCTCCGGAGCGGAGCCAGTACGGCTACGACACGGACAAGAAGATGACGCTGCTGCGGCTGCAGGGCTCGGACGGGACGGAGGTGGGGACGATCAACTGGTTCGCCGTGCACGCCACCTCCATGGGCAACGACAACCTGCTCATCAGCGGCGACAACAAGGGCTACGCCTCCTACCTCTTCGAGAAGGCCAAGGGGACGAACTACCTGGCGGGGAAGACGTTCGTGGCCGCCTTCGCCCAGAGCAACGAGGGCGACGTGACGCCCAACATCTTCGGAGGCACCAACGGCGGTGGCGCCAATGACTTCGAGAGCGTGGAGCTCTCCGGCGGCAAGCAGTACACGCTGGCGAAGTCCCTCTACGACGGCGCATCCACGCTGCTCACGGGCGCGGTGGACTACCGGCACACGCACGTGAAGATGGACGCGGTGCAGGTGGCCCCGCAGTACGCGGGCGGCACCGCGCGCACCACGTGCACGGCGGCCATCGGCATCTCCATGCTCGCGGGCGCCGAGGACGGGCCGGGCTTCGGCAGCGAGGGCAACACCTGCGCCCAGGTCGAGAATCTATGGAACGCCTTCACCTGCGCGGTGACCACCACGCCGTGCCAGAGCGAGAAGCCCGTGGTGCTGGAGATGGGGAGCATGACGCCGTACCCGTGGACGCCCGAGGTGCTGCCGCTGCAGGTGGCGACGGTGGGCAACCTGGCGCTGGTGGCGGTGCCCTTCGAGATGACGACGATGGCGGGCCGGCGGCTGCGCCAGGCGGTGCTGAACCAGCTGGCGCCCATCGGCGTGAACCAGGTGGTCATCGCCGGGCTCTCCAACGCCTATGCCGGCTACCTCGTCACCCGCGAGGAGTACACGAAGCAGGACTACGAGGGAGCCTCCACGCACTTCGGCCCGTGGACGCTGGCGGCGGTGCAGCAGGAGTCGGAGAAGCTGGCGGCGGCGCTCCGGGACGACGCCTCCGTTCCGGCGGGGCCCACGCCGAGAGACCTGCGCAACGAGCAGACGACGCTGCAGACGGGCGTGGTGTTCGACGACAAGCTGCTCACGGTGAGCTTCGGCAGCGTCGCGACGAACGCGAGCGCCTCGTACACGCGGGGGCAGACGGTGTCGGTGAAGTTCTGGGGCGCCCACCCGAAGAACAACCTGCGGCGGCAGGGCTCGTTCCTGGAGGTGCAGCGCAAGTCGGGCACCTCGTGGGTGACGGTGGCGTACGACTGGGACTGGGAGACGAAGTACAAGTGGCAGCGCAACAACTGCGTGCCCACGTTCGCCTGCTCTCACGTGACGATCGAGTGGAAGATCCCCTCCACGGCGACGCCGGGCACCTACCGCATCCGGCACGACGGAGACTGGAAGTCCGGCTGGGACGGCGCCATCCGCCCCTACACGGGGTACTCGCGCGAGTTCACGGTGAATTGAGAAAGTTGAATGGGGAGCGTCCTTGTGCGTCAGTAGGGACAGCTACCCCCAACAAGGACCCAAGCCATGAGGGCTCTCGTACTCTCCGTTGTCATGCTGATGTCGGCCGTTGCCGTGGCCCAGACCCAGGAAAAGCAGCGCCCGCCCCCGCCGGGCCAACCCACGGGCCCTTCGCAGCCCGCCACCCCGGTTCCTGGTTACACCACGGGCGGTCCCGCGCAGCAGGGCGGCGGCGGCTGGGACTACGACGACTGGGATGTCCCCACGGGCTTCCGTCGGCAGGGCCGGCTGGTCGTCGTCGAGCGCGAGCAGATCATCGAGCGGCTCGCGCGGATGGAGGAGAACCTGGGCCGCGCCATGGAGCGCGCCGACCGCAACAACGGCCGCGACAACCGGGAGCTTCGTGACGCGCTGCGTCGTGTCCGTGAGGAGATGAACGGGCTTCGGCAGGACGTCAACAACGCCCCGGACCTGCGGGTCTTCCGGCGCCGTCCTTCGCAGCCGCAGCCGCCGCCCCCTCCGCCCGCGCCGGTGGTGCAGCCGATCTCCGAGGGGCAGCTCCAGCAGCTGCTGAGCTCCATCCAGAAGGAGTCCTTCGGCGATGGCAAGCTCCGGGTGCTGGAGACGGCGGTGCCGACCCAGTACTTCCTGGTGCCGCAGGTGCTGAAGATCCTCCAGCGCTTCTCCTTCGGAGACGACAAGCTGGATGCGGTGCGGATGCTCTGGCCGCGAGTGCTGGACCGCGAGAACGCCCACCAGCTCTACGGGGCCTTCAAGTTCGAGGGTGAGAAGGACCAGCTGCGCAACATCATCGGCAGATAGCGCTCTGCCCGCCTGAAGCATCCTCGGCCCGTCCTGGCTCGTGAGAGCCCGGGGCGGGCCGAGTGCTTTTGGGCGCAGGCGCTCACGTGCCGCGCGCGGGAGCGGGCTGGACGGATGGAGCGGGAGCCGGCTCCGGCGTTCGGGCGGGAGCGGGAGTGGGAGCGGGAGCCGGAGTGCCCTGGCCTACGTGCATGCGGTGGCGGACCTCGGCGAAGCGGGCCTCGGCGTCGGGCTCGGGGGCGAGCAGCGACACGACGATTCCCACGAGGATGGAGAGGGGCATGGTGATGATGCCCGGGTTCTTCAGGGGGAAGAGGGCCTCGGCGCGGCCGAGCAGGTCCACCTGGATGGTGGGCGACAGGAAGATGAGGAGCACGGCGCTGCCGGAGCCGGTGAGCATGCTGGCCACGGCGCCGCGGGTGGTGAAGCGCTTCCAGGCCATGGACAGCAGCAGGGCGGGGAAGTTGGCGCTGGCGGCGATGGCGAAGGCCAGTCCCACCATGAAGGCCACGTTCTGCCCCTTGAAGACGATGCCCAGGAGGATGGCGAGGATGCCCAGGGCGAGGCTGGCCAGGCGGGCGACGCGCAGCTGCTCGGACTCGGGGGCCTTGCCCTTGCGGACGACGCTGGTCCACAGGTCATGCGAGAGCGCCGCCGCGCCGGAGAGCGTGAGGCCGGCCACCACGGCGAGGATGGTGGCGAAGGCCACGGCGGAGATGAAGCCCAGGAAGGCGGTGCCGCCCACGGCCTCGGCGAGCATGGGCGCGGCCATGTTGCCGCCCTTGTCGAGCGAGAGCATGGCGGGGCGGCCCACGATGACGGAGGCGCCGAAGCCCAGGATGAACGTCACCAGGTAGAAGAAGCCGATGAGGCCGGTGGCGTAGAAGACGGAGCCGCGGGCGGCCTTGGCATCCGGCACCGTGTAGAAGCGCATGAGGATGTGGGGCAGGCCCGCGGTGCCGAACATGAGCGCCAGGCCGAGCGAGATGGCCTCGAGCGGGCTGGTGACGAGCTTGCCGGGGGCGAGCACCTCCGGGCCGTACTGCGCGGCGGCGGCCTCGAAGAGGGCCAGCGGGTTGAAGTGGAAGCGCCAGAGCACGGCGAGGGCCAGGGCGGTGGCGCCGCCGAGCAGCAGCACGGCCTTGACGATCTGCACCCAGGTGGTGGCGATCATCCCTCCGAAGAGGACGTAGAGGATCATCACCACGCCGACGATGCAGACGGCCAGCTCGTAGGGCAGGCCGAACATCATGCGGATGAGGTTGCCGGCGCCCACCATCTGGGCAATCAGGTAGAAGCTGACGACGGTGAGGGTCCCGACGGCGGCGGACAGGCGCACGGGCGTCTGGCGCAGGCGGTAGGCGACCACATCCGCGAAGGTGTACTTGCCCAGGTTGCGCAGGGGCTCGGCGATGAGGAAGGTGACGATGGGCCAGCCCACGAGCCAGCCGACCGAGTAGATGAGGCCGTCGAAGCCGGAGAGGGCCACGAGGCCGGCGATGCCCAGGAAGCTGGCGGCGCTCATGAAGTCTCCGGCGAGCGCGAAGCCATTCTGCGCGGCGCTCACGCCCCCGCCAGCGGCGAAGAACTCGGCGGTGGTGCGGGTCTTCCGCGCGGCCCACCAGGTGATGGCGAGCGTGAGGCCGACGAAGGCGAGGAAGAAGACGATGGCCGTGAGGTTCGGCTCACCCAGCGTGGTGGCGGCGGGGGCGTTGTTCATGGGTGGCTCTCAGCGGCCGAGGCGGTGAAGCGCCCGGTCGTATTTGTGGTTGGCCCAGAGGACGTAGAGGCCGGTGAGGCCCCACGAGGCGGCGATGACGAGGGCTCCGAGGAGGATTCCGAGGGAGAGCCCGGGGGCGATCAGCCGCCCCATGAGCGGCTTGTCGAAGGCGACCAGGAGGATGAAGCCGAAGTAGGAGACGAGGGTGCCGGAGGTGAGGGCGGCGGCCACGCGCCAGCGACGGGCGGCCAGCGCCTCCAGGGCGTCTTCCGAGGCATTCAGGGACATGGCGGGTGTTCCTCTCTGGGGTCAGGAGCGCGGCCGGGCCACGGGCTGCTGCCGGGCGAGCAGCTCGTCGAGCACGGAGGGATCGGCCAGGGTGGTGGTGTCGCCCAGGTTGTCCAGCTCGCCCGAGGCGATCTTCCGGAGCATGCGCCGGAGGATCTTCCCGGAGCGCGTCTTCGGCAGGCCGGAGACGATGACGATGCGGTCCGGGGTGGCGATGGGGCCGATGGCGTGGCGCACCTGCTCCTTGAGGGCGCCCACCATCTGCTCGGTGGAGGCCTCCTGCCACTCGGGCTTCACGGTGACGAAGGCGCAGACGCCGGTGCCCTTGATGTCGTGGGGGAAGCCCACCACGGCGGCCTCGGCGACGGCCTCGTGGGCGACCAGGGCGCTCTCGACTTCGGCGGTGCCCAGGCGGTGGCCGGACACGTTGAGCACGTCATCCACGCGGCCGGTGATCCAGTAGTAGCCGTCCTCGTCGCGCCGGCAGCCGTCTCCGGTGAAGTACAGCCGGGGGAAGCGCGAGTAGTACGTCTCCACGAAGCGCTGGTGGTGGCCGTAGAGGGTGCGGGCCTGACCGGGCCAGGTGCGGGCCAGGCACAGGTTGCCGCTCACGCCGTTGCCCTGGATGACCCGGCCCTCGTCGTCCACGAGGAGGGGCTCCACGCCGAAGAAGGGCAGGGTGGCCGAGCCCGGCTTGCACGGGGTGACGCCTGGAAGCGGGGTGATGAGCACGCCGCCCGTCTCGGTCTGCCACCAGGTGTCGACGACGGGGCAGCGGCCCTCGCCGACGACGTCATGGAACCAGCGCCAGACCTCGGGGTTGATGGGCTCGCCGGCGGTGGCGAGCAGCCGCAGGCTCTGGCGCGAGGACTTGAGGACCCACGTGTCGCCTTCGCGGATGAGGGCGCGCAGGGCGGTGGGCGCGGTGTAGAGGATGGTGGCCTTCAGGTCATCCACCACGCGCCAGAGCCGGCCCGCGTCGGGGTAGGTGGGGATGGACTCGAAGAGGACGGTGGTGGTGCCGTTGAGCAGCGGCCCGTAGAGCAGATAGGTGTGGCCGGTGATCCAGCCCATGTCCGCGGTGCAGAAGTGCACGTCGTCGGGCTGGGCGTCGAAGACGTAGCGGTGGGTGGTGGCGGCGTAGACCAGGTAGCCGCCGGTGGTGTGGAGCACGCCCTTGGGCTTCCCGGTGGAGCCAGAGGCGTAGAGGATGAAGAGGGGATCCTCGGAGTCCATCCACTCGGCGGGGCAGGTGCCTCGGTGGCGGGCCATCTCGGCGTCGAGCCAGAAGTCCCGGCCCGGCTGCATGTTCACCTCGGTGGCGGTGCGGCGGACGACGAGGACGGCTTCCAGCTGGGAGAGGCCCTCGACGGCCTCGTCCGCGATGGCCTTGGTGGGGATGCGCTTGGGGCCGCGCGGGCCCTCGTTGGCGGTGACGAGCACCTTGGCGCCCGAGTCGAGGATGCGCTCGCGCAGGGACTCGGCGGAGAAGCCGGCGAAGACGACGGAGTGGACGGCGCCCAGCCGGGCGCAGGCGAGCATGGTGTAGGCCAGCTCGGGGACCATGGGGAGGTAGATGCAGACGCGGTCGCCCTTGCGTACGCCGTGGGCCTTGAGGACGTTGGCGACGCGGCCCACGTGGTGCTGGAGGTCGCGGAAGGTGATGACCTCGTACTCACCGGGCTCGTTCTTCGCCCAGATGATGGCGGGCTTGCCGGGGCGGGTCTTGGCGTGGCGGTCCACGCAGTTGAAGCTGGCGTTGAGCCGGCCGCCGTTGAACCAGGAGAAGTCGACCTGGTTGGGGTCCGCGTCGAGGATGGTGTGGGGCGGGTGGAACCAGGTGAGGGCCTTGGCCTGCTCGGCCCAGAACTCCTCGGGCTGCTCGATGCTCTGTCGATAGAGGCGCTGGTATTCCTCCAGGCTCTGGATGTGGGCGGTACGGCGGATGGAGTCCTTGGGAGCGAACAGATCCTGCGAGGGGGCCATGGGGCCTGGAGCGGAGCGCATGCCTCGCTCCATGAGCAACGCGTGTTCCAGCGCACGTTGCTCCGGGTTTCGAGACGTTACGGGTTGGCTCGCCGCGTCAGCGCGTTTCGGAAGGTAACGCTCCCGTTACCAACGTAACGCGTCAATGCCCGGTGGGGCCCTCAGGCCCGGCTCGGGCGTGGGATGCCCAGGCGCTGGCGCTTCTCCCAGAGCGTCTTGCGGCTGATGCCCAGGCGCCGGGCCAGCTCCGCCTCGCCCAGGTGGTCCTGGTGCTCCAGGACGAAGCCGCGGATGTACTCCTCGAGGGACTCCGGGCTGGAGCCGCTCGCGGCCTCGTGCTCCTTGGGGTGGAACTCCGCGGCCGGAGCCGGCACCTCCAGCGCCAGCAGGGCCGGGGTGATGACCGGACCGTCCGCCAGGATGACCGCGCGCTCGATGGCGTTCTCCAGCTCGCGCACGTTGCCGGGCCAGCCGTGCTCGAGCAGCGTCTCCAGCGCCTCGGGCGAGAACGTGGCCGCCGGCCGGTGGAGCCGCCGGCACGCCCTCTCCAGCAGGTGGTGGGCCAGCGCCGGGATGTCCTCCCCCCGCTCGCGCAGGGGCGGCAGGCGGATCTCCACCACCCGCAGCCGGAAGTAGAGGTCCTGCCGGAACGCGCCCTCCTGCACGAGCCGAGGCAGATCCCGATGCGTCGCCGCGATGATCCGCACGTCCACCTTGCGCGGCCGGGTGGCTCCCACGCGCCGCACCTCCCCGTCCTGCATCATCCGCAGCAGCCGCGCCTGGGCCGGCGCCGGCAGCTCGCCCATCTCGTCCAGGAAGAGCGTCCCTCCATCCGCGCTCTCCACCAGCCCCGGGTGCGCCGATTGCGCTCCCGTGAAGGCGCCCTTCTCGTGGCCGAACAGCTCGGACTCCAGCAGTCCCTCGGGAATGGCGGCGCAGTTGACCGCCACCAGCGGCCCCTCGCTGCGCGGGCTCTGCGCGTGGATGGCCCTCGCCACCAGCTCCTTGCCCGTCCCGGACTCCCCCAGCACCAGCACCGTCGCGGGCGAGCTGGCCACCTTTCGGATGCGCTCGAACACCTCGCGCATCGCCGGGCTGCTCCCCACCATCCCGCTCACCGAGTACGCCTGCTCCACCTCCCGCTTCAGCGCCGCGTTCTGCCTGGCCAGCCGGCCCATCTTCAGGATGCGGTCCACCTGCAGCAGCAGCTCGTCATGGTCGAACGGCTTGGCCAGGTAGTCCACCGCGCCCAGCTTCATCGCCTCCACGGCGGACTTCACCGTGGCGTAGCTCGTCATGATGAGCACCGGCACGCCCGGGCACTTCGCGATGAGCTCCGTCCCCGGCGCTCCCGGCAGCCGCAGGTCCGAGATGACCAGCTCGAACCCCTCCAGCGCATAGTCGCTGGAAGCCTCGTCCACGGAGCCCGCCTCGGACACCTCATGCCCCGCGCGCACCAGCAGCCGGCGCAGCTCCGTGCGGATGATGGGCTCGTCCTCGACGACCAGGATGCGGCTCATGCGGAGGCCCCCAGCCCAGGGTTCACATCACTCGCGGCGCGCCACCGGCAGGCTGACCTTGACGGTAGTCCCTCCCCCCGGCCGGCTGTCTATGGCCAGAAGGCCACCATGCTCCCGCACGATGCTCGCCGCCAGCGCCAGCCCCAGCCCCGTCCCCTCACCAGGCTGCTTCGTCGTGAAGAAGGGCTCGAAGATGCGCCGCGTCAATTGAGGGGGGATGCCATGCCCCCGGTCCTCCACCCGGATGTGGAGCTGCTCCGTGCTCGCCTCGGCGACGAGCTCCACGGTGCCTCCCGGCGGCGAGGCGTCGATGGCGTTGGTCAGCAGGTTCACCAGCACCTGCTCCAGGCGCTGCGCGTCTCCCCGCACCTCCAGCCCGTCTCCGCCCACCGCCTCGCACTTCACGTCCCGGCCCTTCCTCGCCAGGCGCGCCAGCTGCGCGGCCTCCTCCAACAGCGGGCGAACCGGGACACGGGTGAACGGGCGAGCCTCGCCCGCCGAGGTGCCCGCATGGCTGAAGGTGACCAGCGTCCGCACGATGGCGTCGATGCGCTTCGTCTGCTGGAGGATGAGCTCCACCCGCTCGCGGACCGCTCCCAGGTCGTCCTCGTGCCGGAGGTTCTGCGCCAGGCTGGCGATCGCCGTCAGGGGGTTGCCCACCTCATGCGCCACCCCTGCCGCCACGCGCCCCACCGAGGCCAGCCGGTCCTGGTGCGCCAGCCGGGCGTCCACCGCCTTGCGCTCGGTCAGGTCCTCCACCAGCAGCACCGCGCCCTCGCCTCGGTCCGGCGCTCGAGGTGACAGCAGGGAGCGGTGCAGCCGGAGGATGCGCTCCCGGCCGTCCAGCATCGTCTGGAGCTCGGCATCCGCCTCCGGCGCGGCGGCGAACCTCGAGAGCAGCTCTCCCCACGGAGCGGGCAGTCGCTCCAGGCTCAACCCCTGCACGTCCACTGCCCGCAGCCCCGAGAGCCGCTCCAGCGCCGCGTTCCAGATGACCACGTCCCGCTCCGGCCCGAGCGAGCACACGCCGAGCGGCAGATCCTCCAGGATGCGCCGCAGGTAGCGCCGGACACGCTCCAGCTCCTCCAGCGGTACCTTGCCGCCCCGCGCATCCCTCAGCCGCTCCTCCACGAAGCGCAGCTGGTCCGCCAGCGCCGTGCGAGCCTCTGGATCCAACCGGAGCGCCTCGCTCACCGCCATGCGCGCCACGACCGGACCGAGCAGCCCGGAGAGGTTGCGCTCGATCCGATCCCTCAGCCGCCGCAGCTCGCCGGGCCGTCGCTCCTCCCAGCTCAGCCCGAGCCCCGTCAGCGCGCTCGCGACCTCGGCCCTGGCCGCCTCCGAGCCCAGCACTGGCTCGAGCTGGAGCCGGAACTCCTCTGGAGACTCGGCGGTGACTCCGCCGCGTGCCAGGCCCGGCCCCTCACTCGCGCAGAGCCGGGCCGCCTCCGTCTCTTCCTCCGAGGGGCGCGTGGCGAGCGACAGGCCCACGAAGGCCAGCGCGTTGAGCGTGAGGGAGACGAAGGTCGCCAGCCCCCAGGGCTCGGAGGTGGGGAAGCCCAGCGCCTCGGAGAGCCGCGCTCGGGCCAGCTCGAACCCTGGCGTCGCCCACAGTGACGGCAGCAGCAGCCCCGCCCACGCGCCGCCGCCCGCGAGCAGCCCCGCGAGGAACCCCGCTCGGGTGGCTCGAGGCCAGAAGAGCAGGCCGAGCAGCCCGGGGATGAACTGCGCCACCGCCACGAAGGACACGAGCCCCAGGTCCACCAGCCCCGAGGCTCGCGCATCGAGCAGCCGGTAGAACCCATACCCCGCGAGGATGATGGCGGCGATGAAGGCGCGCCGGGCCCACAGCAGCCAGCCGTAGAGGTTGCTCCGCGCCCGCGCATACCCGAGCGGCAGCACCAGGTAGGTGAGGCACATGGGCGCCAGCGCCAGCGTGGTGACGATGACCATGGCGCTGGACGCGGAGATACCGCCGAGGAACGCCAGGAGCGCCAGCGCGGGTGCGCCGCGAGAGGCGGGCACGGCCAGGACATGGAAGTCCGCCGGGCCCGGCAGCCCCAGCGCCGTCCCCGCCCACAGCAGCAGCGGCACGGCCACGTTCATCAACAGCAACAGCAGCGGGAAGGCCCAGGTGGCGGTGGACAGCGCCTCTCGCTCGGGGGCCTCGGTGAAGGCCACGTGGTACTGACGCGGGATCAGGAACGCCGCGGCGCACGAGAGCACGAGCAGCGGCGCCCACGAGGCCTCGCGCGCGGGGGCCTGCAGGGTGGCGAGCGCCTCCGGGTGCGCCTCCAGCCAGGCCTCCAGCCCTCCGAAGCCGCCGAACACCGTCGCCACGGCCCACACGCCCACGAGCACCAGGGCCACCACCTTCACCAGCGACTCGAAGGCGATGGCCAGCACCAGCCCCTCGTGCCGCTCCCGGGGCGTGACATGCCGGGCTCCGAAGAGCACGGCGAACACGATGAGCGTCACGCAGAATCCCAGGGCCAGCACCCCGGGCGAGGCCGACGGGCTCAGCACACGCGCGGACTCCACGACGGCGCGCACCTGGAGCGCCAGGTAGGGCAGGGCGCCCGCCAGCAGGAAGAGCGTCACCGCCGTGCCCGTGGCCTGCCCCGGGTACCGGAAGGCGAACAGGTCCGCCAGCGAGGTGAGCTGCAGCTCACGCGTCCGCCGCAGCAGCGGGCGCCACAGCACGGGGATGAGCAGGCAGGAGAGGGTGGCGCCCAGATAGATGGCCAGGTAGCGGAAGCCATGCCGGCTCGCGTAGCCCACGCTGCCGAAGTAGCTCCACGAGGTGGCATACACGCCCAGCGCCAGCGCATGCACGAGCGGGTGCTGGGTGACGCGCGCCGGAACGAGCCCTCGCTCGGCCAGGAAGGCCACCCCGAAGAGCAGGGCCAGGTAGCCGACGGACGCCGCGACCAGGGCGGCGGGCTCCAGCGTCACGGCCGGCTCCTCCTCGCCACCCACGCCCCCAGGAGGATGACGCCCAGCCACACCGCGAAGGGCAGGTACCAGGCGCCTCCCTCCCTCAGCCAGAGCTGCCGCACCGGCGAGCCGAACACCAGCGTCGCCACCGCGAACACGAGCAGCGAGGACATGGCCGGAGGACGTGCCGGGTCCGGTGCGGGCTTCATGCCCCGCGAGGATAGCAGCGACCGGTGGAGCCAGCTCGCACTCCGCGTATGGCCTGGGAATCCCTAGGCCGCGCGGGTTCTCGGTATACCCTTGGGGCCATGTCGCAAGAGTCCAACAACTTCTCCGAGCTCTCCCAGTACCCCCTCGACCGCAACTCCTTGCGACTGCTGCCGGAGCCCTTCTGCCGCCGCCACCTCGTGGTGGTGCTGGGCAAGGTGGACCCCGCCGCTCCCAACGCGACGGTCACCGTGGGCATGCTCGACCCGGACAACACGCACCTGCTTTCGCGGCTGGGAGATCTGCTGGAGCGCTCCATCCGCCCGGTGCGCCTCAACCGCTACGAGATCGAGTCCGCGCTGGAGACCGGCTTCGGCTCCGGGCCTCGCGTCACGGCGGACCTCGTCATCCGTCCCAAGCCGCCTTCGCGGACCCACCCCACGGCCGTGGAGCTCGTCGACTCCATCCTCTCGGTGGCCGTGGAGAAGAAGGCCTCGGACATCCACATCGAGAGCTACCCGGGCGACGTGGACCTGCGCCTGCGCATCGACGGCATCCTCCACCAGATGTACACGGACATGAGCCCCGAGACGGTCCAGGAGGTCGTCAACCGCATCAAGATCCTCGCCGAGCTCGACATCACCGAGCACCGCAAGCCCCAGGACGGACGCATCCAGGCCGTCATCGACAGGGGCGAGGACAACCGCAAGGTCATCGACTACCGCGTGAGCGTGGTGCCCAGCCCCGCGGGCGAGGACGTCGTCATCCGCATCCTCGACTCGGGCGCGGGCCTCGTGCCGGTGACGCAGCTCGGGATGAACGCGGACATGCAGCGCATCCTGCTCCAGCTGCTCGCCAACCCCGAGGGCCTGGTGCTCGTCACCGGCCCCACCGGCAGCGGGAAGACCACCACGCTGTACTCGGCGCTGGCCCAGCTCAATGACGGGCGCAAGAAGATCATCACCGCCGAGGACCCCATCGAGTACTTCGTCCCCAAGGTGAACCAGAAGCAGGTCAGCCCGAACATGCCGTACCCCGTGCTGCTGCGGGCGCTGCTGCGCCAGGACCCCAACGTGCTGCTGATGGGAGAGATCCGCGACCTGGAGACGGGCAGCACCGCCATCAATGCCGCCCGCACGGGCCACATCGTCCTGGGCACGCTCCACACCGCGGATGCCGTGGGCGCCATCGGCCGCCTGCGAGGCCTCGAGCTGGACGACACGGACATCGCGGACGCGCTGCTGGCCGTCCTGGCCCAGCGGCTCGCGCGCCGCATCTGCGAGAAGTGCTCCGAGCCCCGCGAGCCCACCGACGAGCAGAAGGCGCTGCTCGGCCACCTGCTGGACGGCGTGAAGCTGCTGGCGGGCCGAGGCTGCGACTACTGCCACCACACCGGCTACCGCAAGCGCGTCGGCCTCTTCGAGCTGCTCGTGGTGGACGCGGGCCTGCAGGACCTCATCGCCGGCGGAGCGCACAACGCGCAGATCCGCAAGCACGCCCGTGAGCACTTCTTCAAGACGATGGTCGACGACGCGCTGGAGAAGATCGCCGCCGGGCTGACGACCGTGGACGAGCTCATCCGCGTCATCCCCTACCGGCACATCGTCGCCACGCGCGACGATCGCCGGAAGTGAGGGGGCGGCGGCTCAGGACGCTCGGCGCAGCAGGGTGATGATGACGAGGACCGCCAGGGCGGCGAGCACCGTCGCCACGACCTTCACCCAGGAGACGGGCCTCTCGCCGAGGACATGGCTGGCGTTCTGTCCGTGCACCACCACGCGGTACAGCTTCTTCCCATAGCGGTACGCGAGCACGTAGGCGGGCAGGGCGTAGTGCGAGGTCTCCAGCCCCGACAGCGCCACCGCCACGCGCAGGTTGCGATGGCGGGTGCCCGGCAGGTCCTCGTGGGCGATGCGCTGCCGGGCCATGTTCTCCACCGCGGAGAGGATCTGCCGCCGCGCGCCCGAGCGCGTGACATCGAACAGCTCCACCTGCGCCTCGGGAGGGCCCACGGGCTCGGGCTTCGCCTTCGTGATGTCGTAGTGCGGAGAGAGCTCCTGGGTCTCCCGCGAGGTCAGCCCTCGCGAGGCGGAGACGAGGATGTCCTGCAGGAAGAGGTGGGTCGTGCCCGAGTGGGGCGCCCAGTCGCTCCGGTGGGCTCCCGCGTTGGTGTCGGCCGTCCAGGAGACCTCGACGCGCGCGTCGAACTCCCAGCCCGGCCACCACAGCGGCCGCAGGGAGTCCAGCGCCGAGCGGCTCGCCAGGTCCGTGGGCCGGAAGAAGCCGCCCTTGCCCAGGAACGCCGACAGCGCCTGCCGCGCCTGCTCCGGGCTCACCTCGAAGGGCACGAACCGGTCGGCCTGATCGATGGGATCCTCCTGCGTCTCGACGTGCATCTGCGACGTGCAGTAGGCGCACCGGGGCGCCTGGGCCTCCACCGAGTACGCGATGGCCGCCCCGCAATTGTCGCAGCGGATGACGCGGGCGCGCTCACGCTCCGCGGATCGGGCGGGCCGGGGCGTGGGCAGCGCGCAGACGGGACAGCGAAGGTCCTCGGCCTCCAACCGGCTCTGGCAGCGCTGGCACTGCGACTCGACGGAGCTCATCGCGGACCCTTCACCTCGAGGACGTCAGGAGATAGATGCCGCCCGCCACCAGCAGCGCCAGCAGCACGGCGATCAACACCTTCACCCAGGAGATGGGCACCCGGCCGTACACCCTGCCTGTCTGGCCATTCACCAGGAAGCGCAGCGGCGGCGCCTCCGGATCATGGCGCAGGGCCATCACCCACACGGGCAGCAGGCACACCACCAGCGCCTCCTGGTTGAAGCGTGTCGAGTACCGCAACTCCCGGTGCGTGTCCCCCGGCATGAAGGCCGCGAGCCGCTTGCGCAGCAGGCTCACCGCCTCCGCCCGCGCCTGCTCCAGGCACTGCGCCTGGGGAAGGGAGGGCTCCTCGCTGATCCACCCGGCGATGAGCGCGTCGTCGTAGCGTCGCAGCGCTCGCAGATCGAACGGCTCGATGTGCTCCAGCTCCTCGTTGGGCAGGCCCGAGGAGGCGGTGACGAGCACGTCGGGGATGTACTCCGCATGGCGGCCCTCGAGCGGGCGCCACTCGGTCTTGGTCACCTGTCGCGTCCGGGTGACGCTCTTGCCGTTCTCCGTCGTCGTGTACGTCTCCGTCTCCGTGTAGTGCTCGCCGATGGTGGCGGTGAAGTCGGACTCGGCCAGCGTGCTGTAGAGCCAGGCCGGGACGTAGATGCCGCGCAGCTCCTCGACGGAGGCGTTGCGGACGCTGGACGGGGCCCAGAAGCTGCGGCGGAGCAGGTTCTCCCGGGCCAGCTCCTTGGCCTTCTGCGGCGTCTGCACGAAGCCGAGCGCGAACGTGGGCGGGGGGCGGTCCGGCGTCGGCGGGCGCTCCACGATGGAGGGGGCCGCGCAGTACGGGCACGTCGCGGTGCGCAGCGTGTCCGCCACCACGAGCTGGGCTCCACAGGACTGGCAGGAGAGATTCACCCGGTGCGCCTCCTGTCGGGCACGCTACTCCGAGTCGTAGTGGGAGCGGACCCGAACCGGCCGAGGCGTCCGCCGCTCCTGGCCGATTCCGAACGCCCTCCGGAACTGCCAGCGGATGAAGAAGAAGCCCATCACCGCGATGATGAGGAAGGTGAAGAGCGAGCCGAAGATCATGATGCTCCAGCCGTTGAACTTCGACATGAACCACATGACGAGGAGGCAGGAGACGAAGAAGCCCGCCATGTCCAGGAGCGTCCGGATGACGCCGATCTCCGCCAGGGGGAAGACCAGGCGCAGGCCGAGGAGGGAGCCGAAGAGGCAGACGATGGGCGCGGCCAGCAGCGCCACGTTGGCATCGAGGAGGTTGGCGCCGCGGACGAAGGTGCCCACGAAGATGGCCATCATCTCCAGCACCACCGCCAGCATGGAGAAGCCCAGGACGGCGCTCGCGATGAAGCGCCCGTCCTCGTCCGTCTTCCCACCCCTGCCGATGAAGGCCGCCAGCGTGCCCACGGCGGGGATGGCCACGCCCAGGAGGAGGATGAACTGCGCGTGCTGCTCTCCCCATTGATAGGACGCGTCGAAGAACTCGTTCAGGGTCATGGCTGCGGGCTGCCTCCACGGGGGCCGGATGCACCACCCGCCACCATCTTAGGGAATGGGCTGGCGCTGAAGCGAGCAGGGCACCCGGATCGCACCCAGGGTGTAGTGCCTCAGGCCTCGCGGCACAGCCGGTCCACGCGCTTGAGCAGGGTGGGCAGCCGAGAGGGGCCGTGCATGCGCTGGATGCACGCCGCGGCGTCCTGGACGTCCACTCCCACGGCCGTCACGAGCAGGGGGCGCTGGCTCTCCCCTCGCAGCACCGGGACAGCAATCCGGCTGGCTTGGAACGCTGTCTTGGCCACGCCGATGACGGGCACCCGCCGCTCGAGCGCCTCGTAGAGGTGGGCGCCCAGCCCGGGTCGATCCTCACCCGCGAGCCAGACGTAGCCATCGATGACCACGGTCGTCAGCGGGTCGGGCACCTGGGCCAGCACCCGCAGCAGCGCTGGCAGCTCGCGGCGGTAGAACTCACCTGGGACATAGGGCTCGGCGGGAGGCCCCCGGTCCACGAAGTGCGCCGCCTCGGCCTCGTCGCTCCAGTCCCGGAAGACGACGCAGGCCGCCACGGTGGCATCCGGCCGGTAGTCCACGTCGACACTGGCGATCATCGGGTTGCCTCCTGGCCTCACGTGGCGGTCGCGGCGAACCGCCGCAGCGCGTCACCCGTCATCCGGCACAGCTTCCACTCGGGCGCGAGCGCCGCGCCCAGGGACTCATAGAACTGGATGGCCGGCGTGTTCCAGTCGAGCACCATCCACTCGAAGCGCCCACAGTCGCGCTCGACGGCGAGCTTCGCCAGCCGGGCGAGCAGCTGCTTGCCGTGCCCTCGCCCGCGCAGCTCGGGCAGGACGAAGAGGTCCTCCAGGTACATGCTCGGGCGGCCCAGGAACGTGGAGTAGGAGTGGAAGAACAGCGCGTAGCCCACCACGCGCCCTTCATCCTCGGCCAGCAGCACCTCGGCGTAGGGGCGGGCTCCGAAGAGGTGCTCGCGCAGCTGGGCCTCGTCGACGACCACCTGGTGGGTGAGTTTCTCGTAGTCGGCCAGAGCGCGGATGAGCTGGAGGATGGCGGGGATGTCGGCGGACGTGGCGGGGCGGATCATGGCCGCGATGCTAGCGCCTGAGGGAGGGGCGTGCTCGGGATGAGGCGCTCGGCGTATCGTGGCCCTCGGGCGCTCGCGGCCGGCGAGCGGGAGGCATGTCATGGAGAGGGGCAGACCGGAGTTCGGCTCACCCGAGGGCGCGGAGGACCTGGCGGCGGTGGCGGACATCATCGCTCAGGCGTTCGCCATGCCCCCCGCCGACAGTGTGGCCTGGGTGGAGAAGGCGGCCGCGAACATCCGGGTGCTGCGCGAGCAGGGAGAGGTGCTGGCCACGGCGACTGCCATCCCCATGGGGCAGTTCTTCTTCGGGCAGCGGGTCTCCATGGCGGGCATCGGCGGCGTGGGCGTGGCGCCGAGCGCGCGAGGCAGGGGAGCGGCCACCCGGCTCATGCGGCACGCGCTCCAGGAGCTGCGCGGCATGGGGTTCGCGCTCTCCGTCCTCTATCCCGCGACCCAGCCGCTCTACCGGCGCGTGGGCTACGAGCAGGCGGGAGCCCGGTTCGAGATCCGGGTGCAGGCCCACGCGCTCGACTTCAGCGAGCGCAGCCTCCAGCTTCGGCCGATCAAGGCCTCGGACCAGCCGGCCATCCAGGAGGTCTACCGCCGCTACGCCTCCACGCGGCAGGGGTACCTCGATCGGGGCCCCTACGTCTGGGACCGCGTGCTCCACCCGCGCAAGGAGACGGCCTACGGCTTCCTGGTGGAGGGCGCCAACGGCGTGGAGGGCTACCTGTACCTGGTGCGCCGGAGCAAGGTGGACCTCCAGCAGGAGCTCTTCCTCACGGACTTCGTCGCGCTCACCCCCGCCGCGGGGCGGCGGCTGCTGAGCTTCCTCGGCGATCACCGCTCGCTGGCCCGCGAGGTGGTGTGGACCGGCGCCCAGGTCGATCCCCTGCTGCTGCTGCTGCCCGAGCAGACCTACCAGGTGAAGCTGCTCTTCCACTGGATGCTGCGCGTGCTGGACGTCCCCGCCGCGCTCGAGTCCCGCGGCTACCCGCAGGGCGTCTCCGGCACGCTGCACTTCGAGCTGGAGGATGAGCTCTTCCCCGACAACAGCGGCAGCTTCATCCTCGAGGTGTCCGGAGGCGCGGGCCACATCCGCCGGGGCGGTGGAAACTCCCTCATGCGCATGGACATCCGGGCCTTCGCCTCGCTCTACACGGGCTTCATGTCGCCGGAGGCGCTGCGCTCGGTGGGCGCGCTCGTAGCGGACGACGCCACCGTGCGGCTGGCCACCACCCTCTTCTCCGGCCCCGCGCCGGCCCTGCCCGACATGTTCTGACGTGCTGGGGGTGGCGGCGTGCTGGCGGAGTCATGGGAACGGTAGTAGGCGTGGGGCTCTCGCGGAGGACAGGGCATGCGCGCATTCGTCACGGGTGGTTCAGGATTCGTGGGCAAGCGCCTCATCGCGGCGCTGCGCGAGAAGGGGCACGAGGTGCGAGCCATCGCGCGCTCCGAGGCCGCCAACGCCGAGGTGCGCCAGGCGGGAGCCGAGCCGGTTCCGGGGGACCTCTCGGACGTGGACGCGCTCAAGCGCGGCATGGAGGGCTGCGAGGTCGTCTTCCACTCGGCGGCGTACGTGAAGACCTGGGGCCCTCGCGCGAGCTTCTTCGAGACCAACGTGCGCGGCACGGAGAACGTGCTGGAGGCGTCGCGGGCCTCGGGCGTCAAGCGCCTGGTCCACGTCAGCACCGAGGCGGTGCTCGTGGATGGCTCGCCGCTGGTGAACGTGGACGAGACGCGGCCCCTCCCGGCGGCGCCCATCGGGAACTACCCCTCCACGAAGAACGCGGCGGAGCGCCTCGTCCTCTCGGTGAACTCACCCGAGTTCACCACCATCGCCATGCGCCCGCGCTTCATCTGGGGCAAGGGCGACAACGCGGTGCTCCCCGCCATCATCCACGCGGTGAAGTCCGGCCGGTTCCGCTGGATCGGCGGCGGCCACTACAAGACGTCCACCTGCCACGTGGCCAACTGCGTGGAGGGGCTCCTGCTGGCGGCGGAGAAGGGGCGCGGCGGCGAGGCGTACTTCCTCACGGATGGCGAGCCGGTGGACTTCCGCGACTTCATCACCACGCTGCTGAAGACCCAGGGCGTGGATCCGGGCAAGGGGACGATTCCCTTCGGACTGGCGATGGGCGTGGCGACGGTGTCCGAGGTGCTGTGGAACTTCCTCTCGTTGCCGGGGAACCCGCCCGTCATCCGCTCGGAGCTGCTGCTGGTGGGGCAGGAAGTCACGGTGAGCGACGCGAAGGCGCGCCGGGAACTGGGCTACGAGGGCCGCATGAGCCGGGAGGCGGGGCTGCGCGAGCTGGAGCAGGCGAAGAGCTGAGCCGCCCGGGCGCCCGTCCGTAGTAGCGTGGGGGCTTCAGGCCGGAGGTCCATGTCATGCGCAGGTTCGAGTTCGTCGAGGGCTCCAGCTCCAAGTTCTGGAGCCCCGAGCTGCAGGGCAACACCTTCATCGTGACGTACGGGCGCATCGGGACGGCGGGACAGCGCAAGGAGAAGGCGTTCCCGGACGAGGAGAGCGCCCGGCGCGAGTACGAGAAGAAGGTCGCGGAGAAGCTGCGCGAGGGCTACCGCGAGGTGACGGAGGGTGGAGAAGCTCCAGCGCCCGCCGCGAGCAAGGAGAAGGCGCCTCCCCCCAGGCCCGAGCTGCCTCCCAGGCTGCGCCCGGCGAAGCCGACGGCGGAGCAGGTGGCGGCCGCGGCCCAGGCGCTCTCGGTGCTGGAGGCCCGGCTCGGCAAGCGGAGCTGGCAGGTGAACCGCCAGGCGCGGCGAGCCCGTCGGGCGCTGCGGAGACTCGCGGGCGTCGATCCGGCGAGCCACCCGGCCCTGAACACGGTGTTCGAGTCGCTCATGGGGCGGGTGACGGCGCCTCCAGGCCAGCGGCTCCCGCTCCGGCTGGCGATGTCGCTGCTGGGCGAGCTGGACGTGGCGGCCTTCGTCCGGGCCTCGCAGCGGTGGAAGAGCGCGGCTGCTGGGGCTCCCGCGGCGGTGGCTCGCGAGGCGGAGGCGCTGGCCGAGCCGGAGCTCGCGCTGCGCATGGGGCTGCTCCTCACCGCGCGTCCCGAGCTGCGAGGCAGCTCCGAGGTGGGGTGGCAGCGGCGGTGGAACGCGCTCAAGCCGTACCTGGAGGCGCACCTGCAGGAGAAGGGCGGGGCGCTGCAGACGCATCTGCAAGCCATCGAGGCCGGAGGAGACGCGCACCTCGCGCAGCGAGTGGCGCGGATGGGCGCGTGAGGCGCTGGCCGAGCTGGGCGCAGTAGGCGCGGCCAGGGCCTCCACGGTGGGCGTGGAGGCCCGCGCCGGGAGCAACTCCTTCCCGGGAGCTACTCCTTCGCCTCGGCCGGCTTCTCGGCGCCGGGCTTGTCGATCTCCTCGGCGGGGAGGCTCTTGGCGGCGTCCAGGTAGCGCTTCTCCTGGATGCGCTTGCGGTCCTTCTTGCTGACGGACTCGGGGATGACGACCGTGGGCTCGCTGCCCGAGGCCTGCTCCACCATGATGCCGTCGCAGAACATCCACTGCGTCTTGCCGTGGGGCTCCGCGCGAGCGAAGTACAGGTCTCCGTTGCCCACCGCCGTCTTGGCCGTGCAGAAGGTCTGCTTGGCGGCCTCCTCGCGGGCGTTGGAGTCCTCGCGCCACTTCTTCTCGGCCAGTCGGCGGTCGGCGTCGGCCAGGACGGTGGGGGCCTCGTCCAGCCGGGCCTTGGCCAGCTTCACCACCTCATCGCCCTTCTTGATGACGTCCGGGAAGGGCGCCTGCTTCTTGAAGCCGCACTGGTTCAGCCCGGCCAGGTTCTTGGTGTGCGCCTGCACCACGGGGCCCAGGGCCTTGGAGCCCTCTCGGAGCACCTCGACCTGCTCGGCGGTGGCGTCCGGCTTGGTGGCGTCCTCCGACTTGGTGACGAAGCCCTCGAGCACCTCGTTGATCTTCTGCAGCTCCGGCCCCAGGCGGCGCGGATCGGCGTCGCACAGCGAGCCTTTCACCAGGGTGTAGTCGCGGTACTCCACGGTGCTCTCACCCAGGGTGAGGCGCTGCGGAGGCGGTGGCTTCTTGGCCGCGCAGGCGGCCAGGGCGGCACACAGGCCCAACAGGGGGATGCGAAGTGCTCTCATGGCGACTGGATCTCCGAGGGTTGAGGGGGGCGCGTGAATTCGATGCTTCGCGATGTATGGGGGTGTAGTTCCTACGGGAACGCAGCCCGGATGTCGAGTCGTCTCCGCGCCCCCAGCGGGACTCTTCGTGACAGGGCTGTGACAGGGGCGCAAGAAGGAGGTGAGTTATGGGGCCACCTCTTGAGGCGCCGGATGGTGGCGTAACACAGTCGATACCTGAAGCCGCAGGCCAAGGAATATAGCGATGCGGAAGTCCCATGTCGTCAACAGCGCCTCCGAGGAGACCTTGACGCCCTGCCTCGAGGTCCGAGTTCCATGAGCCCGCGGGTGTTGGTGGTCATCGGGTTCCTGGCGGCCGTGGGGGGGGTGTTCTACCTGTCCCGGCGCGGCAGCGACTCAGGGGACAAGGGAGGCGGCACGCAGGGGAGCAGCGCTCCGAGCCAGCCGGTCCAGCCCCGGGAGGTGACGGAGATCACCTTCCTCTACAGCACGGAGAAGAGGGAGTGGGTGGAGGCGGCGGCAGCCAGCTTCCAGCAGGAGCACCCCACCATCAAGGTGAGCCTGGTAGGGCGGGGCTCGCTGGACGCGGCGCAGGGCATCCTGGATGGCCGGGACAAGCCGACGGTGTGGAGTCCGGCGGACTCGGCGGTGCTGCGGATGCTGGAGTCGGACTGGGCGACGGAGCCACTGAGGGGGGCGCTGTTCGCTCGGGACGGGGAGGACGCGCCGCAGCCGCTGGTGATTACGCCGCTGGTGTTCGTGGTGTGGGAGGACCGGGCGAACGTGCTGTTGAAGGCGGGGGAGGCGCAGGCGGTGTCGTGGAAGACGATCCACAAGGCGGTGGCGAGCGACCAGGGCTGGCCGGCGATTGGCGGCAAGGCGGACTGGGGGTTCGTGAAGCTGGGGCACACGGATCCGACGCGCTCGAACTCGGGGCTGCAGGCGGTGCTGCTGGCGACGCTGGAGTACTACAACAAGCGCTCGGGGCTGACGGTGGGGGAGCTGTTGGATCCGAAGTACCAGGAGTGGATCCGGCAGTTGGAGAAGGGCGTGCAGCGGTTCGAGACGTCGACGGGCACGTTCATGGCGGACATGGTCCGGTTCGGGCCGTCCAAGTACGACATCGCGGTGGTGTACGAGAGCCTGGCGATCTCGCAGCTGGCGAACGCGCAGGAGCGGTGGGGAAACCTGAGGGTGTACTACCCGCCGGTGACGCTCTGGAGCGACCATCCGGCGGCGGTGTTGCAGGCGCCGTGGGTGACGGAGAAGCAGCGGGAGGCGGCGCGGCGGTGGCTGGCGTACCTGCGGAGCCGCCCGGTGCAGGAGAAGGCGCTGGGGTTTGGCTTCCGGCCGGCGGATCCTTCGGTGCCGATCAAGACGGCGGAGGCCTCCAACCCGTTCACGCGGCTGGCGGGGCAGGGAATCCAGGTGGACGTGCCGCCGGCGGCGGAGGTGCCGCAGGGCCCGGTGGTCCGCAACCTGCTGACGATGTGGACGCGCGTGGTGGCGGCCAACCGCTGAGTTCGAAGAGCCGCGTTGAGTTCAATCCAGGAATCGGCGCTCCCAGCGGCGCCGGTTCTCCAGGAAGGATTCATTGCCTGTGATGTGTTCCTCGAAGTAGGTCCACGGCTCGAGGATGCGAGCCAGCTCGCGGTACGCGGGCAATGCGAGTCCACGGTCCGTGTCGCCGGCTTCCGGCCATTCTCCCAAGGTGATGACAGCGCGCTCGGAGTTCAACTCCTGCACCGTGGTCCCAGGGGAGGTGAGGCGAGCGCGAAGGGTGGGGGCTCCGCCCAATGCGCTGAGCACCGGCTGTCCCAGGAAGGTCATCCAGTGGGGGCCACGTACACGCGTGCCCAGATGGCTCACGAGGCGACCCAGATGCACGATGTCGAGCCCTGGGTAGCGAAAGCAGTAGCGGCGAATCTCCTCGGGCACGCCAACCAGGTCCAACTCGCCGTTGAATGCAAGGCCGACATGGCCCGAGCAGAAGGGCAACTGCTCCGCCATCTCCAAAGCCAATGCGCGCACACGCTCGGGGCCGTGCTGCTCCAGGAACTCCGTGGGGAGCCAGCACTCCAACGCACACACGGTGCCCGGGAACGCACTCTCGGAGGGATCTCCGACAGGCCTGCCGTAGTAATAGAAATGATAGTCCTTGTCACTGCCTGGCCTGTCGCTCAAGCGGACGAGAGCAACCCGGGAAGCGAGCAACTTCTGGCGTATATTCTCCCAGGCCTTTTCGTCTAGCGTCTCCCAATCGTCATCGAGAGGGTACAGCGTGAGTTCGTCAGGCTTGATGGCGCGCTGATAGATTTCCAAGGCACGCCTCACCATCGGTCCTACGCTCGAATGCGGATGGCGGATGTAGAAACAAAGACTCAGCCCTTCTCGCAGCAGCAGCGCGCCATTTTGTGCCCTGATGCGGATGCGAGGGTAATGCTCGCTCATAGGATTACTCCGAGGCGAGAAACGAGGCGAGCGGCAGGCGCGTTGAAAGGCTTGTTGATACATCTTTCCCTGGTTTCAGGCCCGCGCAACGAGGCTCCTCAGGATAATCTCGCCATTCTAGCCTAGGCCAAGATATAGCAGAGGAAATCACGCGGGTCGAAGGGCTCCTCCGACCCGTGCGCACCGCAGCAGCGTGGATCTTGCCGCCGGAACTGGCGGCAGCGGACCAGGAAACAGGGCGTCTCCAGGAGCGTATCCGCCAACTCCAGCGCATCGGTACGACGCTCGATAGACGCGAGGACCTCGCCCGGCGCGCAGACGCGCTTCGATAGGAGATCGCCAAGCTCAAGTCCGCAGTTCAAGAAAAGAAGGCTGAACCCGAGTTTAGCGAACTGGGCGACCAATTGGCCGACGCGATGACGGACTACCTCAACGCGCTAAATGGTCCGGACCGCGCGCGATGGGGAACTCGCCAGGTGTCAGTCACGGTGACTGAGGAGCGCCTGCGCCTGCTCGTAGATCGTCAGCCTTGGCAACGCATGCTCGGCGCCCACCTGCGAGCCTGCTTCTTCCTAGCGTACCAATACGCGCTCCTCAAGTTGTGCCGAAAAGAGCCATTCGCCTACCCGGGGCTCTTGATCATCGACTTCCCAGCCAACCTGAGTGAGATCGGCATCTCGGCACAGGAGAACTATCTGCTACGGCCCTTCGTGGACCTCCTTGAGCACGACGAGTTCAAGGGGACGCAACTGATTGCCGCAGGGCGCGCCTTCGCGGGACTGAGCGGGGCACGGCAAATAGACCTCCCACGCAGCTAGACAAGATGGGGCGTGCCGCACATGCCGGAGCAGCGAGCTCGGCATCGAGCACACTGCATGTCCAAGTTCAAGACAGGTCTGAGCTAGCCCCGACTCCCTTGGAGTTCCTGGCGACGAGAGAGCCGGGCATTTCCAGGCGTGCGAGGTGCGCGCACATCCGCGCACCAAGCGTCGATGCTGCCTTTCGCCCCCCTATAGCTGGCTGTGGCCCATGGTAGAGAAGCCCCTACCCCGTGCGCTCTCGCGCACCGTCCTTGTTCCCGGGCTGGCCTACGCCATGAAGCTGAAGCAGATCCGCATCCGCAACTTCCGGTCGCTCGCCGATCTCACCCTCCCGCTGGATGGAACGACCGTGCTTCTCGGGGAGAACAACGTCGGCAAGTCGGCTGTTGTCGACGCGCTGCGTCACCTGCTCTCTCGGGCGGCAGCACGGCCCTCAGCGCTCTTTGACGAGTATGACTTCCACCTGAAGGACGAACTCGCCAACCCGCGCACCAGCGACGGAATCATCATCGACGCTACCTTCGAAGAGAGCCAACCTGACGAGTGGCCTGATGCGGTAACGCAGGATCTGAATGACATCATCCAGACAGATCCAACCTTGGACATCGACTCGATCCATCTGCGTGTCTCATCCAAGTTCGAGCCTGCCAGCAAGAGCTTCAAGACGCTGCTTGAGTTCCTCTCTATCGATGGCAAGCCACTGGCTGGAAAAGCCCGCTCTCCGAGCAACTTCCAGCCTCTGCTGCGCTACGTGCCACTCTTCCACCTCTCCGCACTCCGAGATGTTACCGACGAGTTCACTGGGCGCTCGCAGTTCTGGGGTCGCATCCTCCGATCACTCGATGTACCTGATGACAAGGTCGCAGAGATCCACCAACGCATGGAAGCTCTCAACCAAGAGTTGATGACGGTAGATGCCCGCCTTGAGCGCGTGACGCGGACGATGGGCAGGGCTGGCGACGTCGTCTCCACTAGTTCCGGGGATCGTGTTGCCATCCGCGCTCTGCCCCTGAAGATATGGGACCTCATGTCCCGCGCGGAGATCGTCTTCCGCGGCAAGGGCAGCAACGTCACATTCCCACTCACTCGGCACGGACAGGGACTGCAGAGCTTGGCGGTGCTCTTCCTGTTTGAGGCGTTCGTGGATCATCTACTGGCAGTCATGTACGAAAAGGAGAGCACTCCAGTTCTCACGCTGGAAGAACCTGAGGCGCATCTCCACCCTCAGGCAGCACGCGCTCTCTGGGAACAGGTGAAGCGTCTCCCCGGTCAGAAGCTCGTCACAACCCACTCACCGTACTTTGCGCAACTCGTTCCCATTCGCAGTCTTCGGATCCTTCGCCGGCGGGGGGCCGCGACAACTGCTCACTGGCTGCCTACGTCTGTTGAAGCTCCTATACCAGAGAGTCCTCAGCTCCTCGGGATTGTCTCGCACAACAAGGATCTCTACGAGTATCGGAAGCCTACTGGCGTATTGGTCATCAAGCGAAGACTTTCCGAGAACGATTGGCGCGCCCTGCTTCGGTGCTATTCGGACGCCGCGCTTCACCCGCAGCTCCGCGACCTCCAAAGACGGGCAGCTGCACTCCTCAGCAATGAGGAACTCCGCTCGCTTGAAATCTATGCTCGCCGCACACGGGGTGAGATCTTTTTCGCCCGGTGCTGGTTACTGTGCGAGGGCCAGAGCGAGGTAGCCATCCTCCCGCGGCTCGCGGAGATGATGGGTATCTCCCTCGACGCACAAGGCATTGCGCTCATCGACTACAAGAACAATGGCTCACCCGGTGCCTTCGCAGCACTTGCTCGGGCGCTCGACTTCCCCTGGTTCATGTTCTGCGACGATGATGATGGTGGACGGGACCACATTCGGGAAATCGAAAAGTACGGGTTTCTTCCCGAGGAAGTGAACATGCGCATCCGCAAGCTCCCGGGAACAGACTTGGAGGGCTTTCTCACGCGCCAGTTCCCTCGTGAACTACACGAAGCAGCAACCCGGCTGGGTGCCAAGTTTGTGCTGCCTCCTGAGGATCCGACCTTTGCTGAAAGCGAACTGATCCCCTTCTTGCGGCGGCAGAAGACCGGCAGCGCAGCGCTCCTAGCCGATGCGCTCCATGGAGCTGGCCCTGAGAAGGTGCCGGACTTCTTCAAGGAGATCCTCACTCGCTGCTCTGAGGTCGCCAATGCCTGATCTCCCCTCGTCCGCCGAGAGGCTCCTCGTCGGCCTGAGCCCCATCCAGCAGGAAGCTGCTCGCTGGAATGACGGCGCCATGCTACTGATGGCCGGCCCCGGCTCTGGCAAAACGCGAGTGCTGACGCGGAGAATTGCCCGCTTGCTCGAGGAGTCCGCCGACCAGAAGTACAAGATCCTCGGACTCACCTTCACGAACAAGGCCGCAGATGAGATGCGTTCCCGCGTCGAGGACCTCGTACCGGACCACGCCTCACGTCTCTTCCTTGGCACCTTTCATTCCTTCTGCGCAGAGGTGCTGCGCCAGCATGGGACCCACCTGGGTATCGCGCCTGACTTCCGCATCTACTCGTCCCGAGGGGACCTTGAACTCATCCTGCGCGGAGCACTAGAGGAGGTCCGGAAGCAAGGAGGCGACATCGGTGATGCAGATGCCAGCTTGCTCCCCGTCATCGAGCGGCTGCGCGCGGAGTTAGTCGAACCAACGGAGGCTCCCCTGCATGTCGCAAGCGAGTCACTCAAGGAGCGCATCACGGCCATCTACACGGCATACGATGCATGCCAGAAACGCACTAACGCCCTCGATTTTGGCTCGCTTCTCTTCTATGCGGTGAAGCTCTTCCGCGAGTTTCCTGCCTTCGCCCGGCGTTACCGGAAAGTCTACGCCTACTGGTGCATAGACGAGTTCCAGGACACCAACACCTCCCAGTACGCGCTGCTTCGGGCTATGGCCGGCGACGAATTCAAGAACCTCTTCGCAGTGGCCGATGACGATCAGATCATCTACGAGTGGAACGGCGCGAGCCATCGACGCCTGGAGGACTTCAAGCGCGACTTCGAGCCCGAAGTGCTCCAACTCCCAACCAATTTCCGGTGTCCGCCGCATATCGTCTTGTTGGCGAACAACCTTATCCGCCACAACGTTCGACGTATGCCAGGCAAAAAGCCCTTCGAGTCTGGCAAGGCGACAGGGCTCTTCGAACAGGGCGCGGTGCGCATCGGGCGCTACGCCTCCGAGCGGGAGGAGACCCAGGCAGTAGCCCAGGACATCCGTCGATTACGCGCTGGCGCGCTTCATGAGGTCGCGGTGCTGGCACGGAACCGCCGTCTGCTGGAGATCGCCCAGCGAGCGCTCGCAGAGGTGCAGGTCCACTCTGTGATCGCGCAGAGGCGAGACTCCTTCGAGAGCGCTCCATTTGTCTGGCTGAACGCGTGCCTGCGGCAGTCAAATCACCGCCGCGATGCCCAAAACCTGGAGTTGCTGTGCGCGACCTTCCGGGAGTTGACGGGCGTGGAACTTGAGCACAGTGACGTCATCGCCTCTGCGGAAACGACCCACCAAGATTATCTTCGACAGTGGGCCGACCTCGCCACGAGTGCGGAATTCCCGCCGTTAGCCCAAGAGGCTGCACGGCAAGTCACTGAACAACTCGTGCGAAAAACGGACTACACGAGCTTCACTGCATTCGCAACGCGATGGTTCGACACCCTCATGCAAGGAGATGTCGCGGGAGGCTCCGACGAGCGCTTTGCCGGCTACGCCAATGACAAGCGTGCTTGGGCTCTTCTCAATAAGGAGATCAGCCAGACCTTAGGGGCTAGGGCGCCGCTCGAAGCGTTCCTTCATGAGCTGGACCTGCGATCCAAAGAGCCGCCTCCCCAGGGCAACATGGTAACCCTGATGACCATACATGGTTCCAAGGGAAAGGAGTTTGATCACATCTACTTGATAGGGCTTGCCGAGGATCAGCTCCCCTCCTTTCAGGCAAAGAAGCGCGGGCCTCAGAGCGTCGAGATGGAGGAGGAGCGCCGGAACTGCTTCGTCGCCATTACCCGAGCTCGGGAAACCCTGACGCTCACCTACGCCCAGATCTACTCGGGATACTCGAAGGAGCCCTCGCGCTTCTTGACTGAAATGGGGTTCCAAATTCCCTTATCAGGATAAAGCACTCTCACTTCACTCCGCTTCTAGCGTCTCCCAATCGTCATCGAGAGGGTACAGCGTGAGTTCGTCAGGCTTGATGGCGCGCTGATAGATTTCCAAGGCACGCCTCACCATCGGTCCTACGCTCGAATGCGGATGGCGGATGTAGAAACAAAGACTCAGCCCTTCTCGCAGCAGCAGCGCGCCATTTTGTGCCCTGATGCGGATGCGAGGGTAATGCTCGCTCATAGGATTACTCCGAGGCGAGAAACGAGGCGAGCGGCAGGCGTGTTGAAAGGCTTGTTGATACATCTTTCCCTGGTTTCAGGCCCGCGCAACGAGGCTCCTCAGGATAATCTCGCCCTTCTAAAGTCCGCAGAAGTCTTTTCACGACTCCCGTTCGAGGCTGCGTCACCTGAGACGGGCAGAGGGTTCGAGTCCGCCCCTGCGTCCAGTCCGCAATCCTGCCGGGCGAACCCTGGCCGAACTGGTCTGCTTGTCATACCAGTTCGCCGCCGGTCCGCTCACAAGGCGCCTTCATGGCTGGTCGTTCCCATGGCACAGGCGCATTCCTCCAGGATGCAAGAACGTCTTCGGACCAACTTAGGGGGCGTCCCTCTCGTCACCTGGCTCAGATCTGCCCGTCCCACCCGTGATCATTGCGCCGGAACGCGTCGCGAATCCGCGTGACGACTTCCGGCGCCAGGGGCCCGCGCCCCAGGGCCTGCACGTTGCGCTGGAGGTTCTCTACCCGCGTGGTGCCCACGATGCATGTGGCCACTCCCGGAACGTAGGCCGCGAAGCGTAGCGCGAACTCGCTCCAGTCCATCCCCTGTGGATCCAGCGCCATCTGGCGCATCCGTTCCCAGTAGAGCGCCACATCCTGCGCCCCCGGACGCTCCGAGTACCGCCACGGCGCATTCCCCAGCGGTCGCTTGGCGATCACCCCCACGCCCCGCTCCCGCGCCCGCGCCACTCCCCAGTCGATGGCCCGCTGGTCGAACAGGTTCACCGACACCTGCACCGACCCGAACCGCCCCATGTTCAGCGCGTGCTCCAGCGCGTGGTTGTCTCCAGAGTACGCCGCCACGCGGACCTTGCCCTGCTCCACGGCCCGGGTGAGCGCGTCCACCACGCCCGGACGCTCCAGCACGTCCACCGGACACGAGTGGAAGTGCATCACGTCGATGACGTCCGTGCGCATCCGGCGCAGCGCCAGCTCGATGCCCTGCGTGATGCACGGCCCCGTCCAGTCCTCCACCCCCGGCACGCCGTACCCGCACTTCGTCGAGAGCACGAACTCCCCGCGCCGCCCTTGCAGGTGCCGGCCAATCCGCTCCTCGGACAGTCCGTAGCTGGGTGCGGTGTCGATCAGGTTGACCCCGGCGTCCAGCACACCATGCAGCAGCCTCGCCGCCTCATCCTCCGACAGCGCCGCATCCCCCACGGGCCCGGCCCCGAATCCCAACGCGGAGACCTGCAGGCCCGTACTTCCCAGGGAGCGGCGTTCCATCACGTTCCTCCACGCGCGGCCAGGTCGATGAAGCCGCGGATCCAGATGAGGTTCACAGCGTGGCAGGAAGCTAGCGGAGTCCGGGTGGTCGTCTCCAGCGCGGCGGTATACGGCACGCCCCTTCGCATGAAGTAGTCCGTGACGCTGCCGTCATGGAACTGGATGAGCCCATCCGCGTCCGTGTGGTTGTGCTCGTCCACCTTCTGCTGGCGGATGACCGCGACGTGGCTCGCGGCCGCCTCCACCATCGGCCGGTACGCCGCCGAGTCCCCGAACGTGTACGCGTACGTCGCGGCGATGCTCAGGTAGTTGTCCTGGTGGATGTCGAGCGCCGCCGCCGGAGGCGCGAACCGGTCGATGTCCGCGCGCACCGCCCGCGTCTCCTTGGGCCCACCGTCGTACAGCACCCAGCGCAGGAACGACTCTCCGCGAGTCAGCTCCCCCTTCCACGCGCCGGGCGTCACCTCGTAGCGGAGGAAGTCGTTGTTCGGCTTCTCACCGCTGCGGTTGTAGCGGGTGCCGACCTCGAAGCCCGAGGGGTTGATGCACGGATACACGCGCAGCGCCACGTCCCGGGCCTTCGCGTAGGCGACGATCTCCGCGAAGCTCTCCGCCAGCGTCAGCGGGCCGGCCGGCTCCTCCCCGTGAAACCCGGAGGTGATGACGAGCCAGCGCGAGCCGGGGACGGTGAGCCGGAAGAGGGGATACTCCTTCCCGGCCTCCATCACCCGGCCGTACTCGGCCACCTCCGCGAGCGAGGAGTAGGACATCAGGCGGCGGGCGTAATCCGTGTATTCCACGGACCGAAGATAGTGGGCCCCTACCGCTTTTCCCACCTTCTCTCACCGCGCCGTTCAGTGCGGCACGACTGACCCCGCTCCAGCCGGAGCGGGGTGTTGGCCAAGAACACTCAGCGGATGTCCATCTTCTCGCGGTACTCGGTGGCCAGCTGCTTGCGCTGCTCCGGCGTGAAGACGCGGTGGACCTCCAGCGCGGCGTCCACCACCTTGTGGGCGAAGGCCCGCGCCGCGTCGATGCGCGCGTCCACCAGCCCGTGCAGCTTCTGCGCGTCCGGGGCATCGGACTCGAGCTGGGTGAGGACCTCCAGGCGCGTGGCCTGGTGCTCCTCGGCCAGGCGCTTGCCGTCCTCGAAGAGCCGGTCCTTCACGCCCTGCACGGCCTGCTTCTGGCCCTCCGTGGCGTCGATGTCCTCCAGCTTGTCGTTCAGCCTCCAGGTGATCATCTGCTTGATGCGCTCGGGGTCCCGGTGGAAGCCCCAGCCCCCGCCACGGAAGCCACTGAGCAGGACGACGGCGAGGACGGCGGAGGCGGCGACGGCAATCTTCTTCTTCATGACGTGTTCTCCCGGCAGGGCCTCATGGCCCGTGTGGACGGCTTCGCCGTGATGGCGACGATGCAGAAGATGCTTGGGGGGCATTGAGCGCGCTTGTCCCCTTCGTAAAGAAGTATGAAGGGTGCGCCGGCCCTCGCCGGGCCCTACGGGCGCTCTCGGGCGAGCCGCTCACGCAGCTGCGCCACGACGTCCGGGTGCTCGGCGGAGACCTCGTGCTTCTCTCCGGGATCGGCGACGACGTCGTACAGCTCCACCTTCACGCCCTGGGGCGTGGGCAGCTCCAGCAGCTTCCAGCGCCCCAGGTACAGGCCTCGGTGCTTGGCGGCCTCCACCGTCTTCTCCCACTCTGGCTTGAGGGCGATGTCCCCCGAGGGCTCCACCGTCGCGGTCTCGTAGACCCAGGGGTAGGGAATGCGCACCTGCTGGTAGCGCTCGCCGTCTCGATCGGAGAACCAGAAGTCCGTCTCGATGAGCGCCGGGGCATCCGGCAGCTCCACCGCCTCGGCTCCTGGCGCGACGAGCGGGGCGAGCGAGCGTCCCCGGAAGGTCTCCGGCGCGGGCACGCCGAGCAGCGCCAGCAGCGTCGGCGCGACGTCGATGGAGCGGGCTCTCTGCTCCACCGTCCTCCCCGCCGCCACACGGCCCGGCAGGCGCAGCGCGAAGGGAATGCGCAGCGATGCGCTCCCCCAGATGTGCTCACCATGACCGAGCCCGAGCCCCTCGTCGGCGAGGTGCTCGCCGTGGTCCGACAGCAGCACCACCAGCGTGGAGTCCGCGAGCCCTCGGCGCTCCAGCTCCGCGAGCAGGTCTCCCACCAGCCCATCGAAGGCCAGCACTCCGGCGTCGTAGTTGCCCACGAGGGCGGCGCTGTCCTCAGGCGTGGGAGGTGTCGCGCCCGGCGGAAGCTCCATCTGCGGCGTGGCTCCGAAGCGCCAGGGGCCGCGGTAGCCCTCCGCGACGAAGCGGCCCTCCTGAGGGAAGGGCGCGGCATAGGGGAAGTGCGTCGTGGAGGCGAAGACGAGCAGCGCGAAGGGCGCCTCGGGCCGGAACTCCTCGAGCGTGCGCCGGGCCACGTGGCGCAGGGGCTCGGGGTCGGTCAGCTCGGGCAGCTGGCCCCGCTCGGGGAACAGTCCCGGCGCGAGCGCTGTCCAGGGCAGCAGGGCCACGTGGGTGACGAGCATCCGCTGGCGGATGAGGTCCGGGAAGTTGAAGGCGGGAGCCTCCACGCGCTGGAAGCCGAAGCGGAAGCGGGAGAAGAGGTCCCCCGCGTAGTCGGACACCACCGCCGTCTGCCAGCCCGCCTCCCCGAGCGCGCTCGCGAACGTGGTGAACGGAACCTCCCGGACCGCCTGGCCCACCAGCGTGTGGCGCAGCGGATGTTGTCCCACCCACTGCGAGGTGAGGAGCGTGGCCCAGGAGGGCGCCGTGCGAGGCATCTGCACCACCGTCTCCCGGAAACGCGTGCCCTCGCCCATCAGTCGATCGATGTTCGGAGACGTCGGGCGGCCATACCCGTTACCGGAGAGGTGGTCCGGGCGCAGCCCATCCGAGGCGAGGATGAGGAGGTTGGGCCGGGACTGCGCGGGCCGCGGCTCCTTCGCGAATCCTCCGAGGCTCTGCCCGAGCCCCACCAGCAGGGCCAGCAACGCGGGCACGGACGCCCAGCGTGCCGACAGCCGCACCCCGCGCAACAGCAGCCCGAGCAGCGCCACCGCCACGGGCGCGAGCGCCACCGCGCGCCACGCCGCCGGGGACTGCCCGCTCATGGCGAGCAGCAGGGCCTTCGTCCACCCCGCGCGCTCGTACAGCGTGGCGGCATACAAGTGCGGATGGTGCGCCATGTCGGCCAGCACCAGGGGCACCTCAACGGTCAGGCACGCGAGCGCGCTCCCCCAGAACACGCCACGGCGGCTGGCCCCAAGAGCCCACAGCCCCGCGCCCATCCCCGCCCCCAGCACGAGCCCCACGCAGGTGTACGCGAGGATGAGTCGGCCCACCTGGGCCAGCACCACACCCCGCCACTCGTTCCACACCCAGTCCTCCATCAGGCGACTGGCGTTTCCCTGGTAGCCCAGCTTCATGTTGAAGAGGGCACACCCTGTGTAAAGGCCCAGAAACACGAGCAGGCCTGCCCGGCAGCCAAGCACCAGGGAACGGCCGGGAGAAGGTGGCGAGTCGGGGGGCATCGGCATTACTTCCCCAGGAGGGTCCAACCATGGTCCTGAATACCGGGACTTATGCCTGGGGGGCCAGCAAGGAAGGTGAGTCGGGGCGCCGTACCGAGCGTCACACCACCTGTCACGTCCATTGTTCGCCTGCCGACCCTGGACGTAGTAGGAAGCCAGCCCGGGCCTGATTTTCGGCACTGGCGGCGCACGGCCCGGACTCCTATTGTTCGCCACCGCTTCTCGCCAGCCCTACGACCAGCCATGTCCTTTACCCATCTCCACCTGCACACCCTGTACTCCCTCCTGGATGGCGCCATCCGGATGAAGGACCTCATCAAGACGGTGAAGGAGAAGGGGATGTCAAGCGTGGCCGTGACCGATCACGGCAACATGTTCGCCACCATCGACTTCTACAAGAAGGCGAAGGACGCCGGCATCAAGCCCATCGTCGGCATGGAGGCCTACGTCGCCGGCACCAAGGGCCGCGAGGACCGCACCGAGAAGGTGGCCCACCACCTCATCCTCGTCGCCCAGAACGCCGAGGGCTACGCCAACCTGCGCTACCTGGCCTCCAAGGCGTACATGGACGGCTTCTACTACCACCCGCGCATCGACAAGAAGCTGCTGGCCGAGCACAGCAAGGGGCTCTTCGCCCTCACCGCGTGCCTGGGCGGTGAAGTGACGAGCGCCTGCTTCCGCGGGGACATGGACCACGCCCGCAAGGCGGCGCTCGAGTACAAGAACATCTTCGAGCCCGGCCACTTCTTCCTCGAGGTCCAGTCCAACGGGATGCCCGAGCAGGACAAGGCCAACGAGAACCTCAAGACGCTCGGTAGGGACCTGGACATCCCGCTGTGCGCCACCGCGGACGCGCACTACATCAAGCGCGAGGACGCCCGGGCGCACGAGCTGCTCATGTGCATCGCCAGTGGCAAGACGCTGGCGGACGGCAAGCGCATGAAGCACTCCACGGACAAGCTCTACGTCACCAGCCCCGAGGAGATGCTGGAGTTCTTCAAGGACACCCCCGAGGCCGTCCACAACACGCAGCGCATCGCCGAGCAGTGCAACCTGGAGCTGAAGCTGGGCAAGCCCATGCTGCCCACCTTCAAGGTGCCCGACAGCCACACCCCGGACAGCTACATGGCGGAGCTGGCCTTCGAGGGGCTCCACGAGCGCTTCAAGGAACTGCACAAGGCCGGCGCGAAGTTCGACCCGGACACCTACCGCGCGCGCCTCACCCTGGAGATTGGCGTCATCCAGAAGATGGGGTTCAGCGGCTACTTCCTCATCGTCCAGGACTTCATCAACTGGGCCAAGCGGCATGGCATCCCCGTGGGGCCGGGACGTGGCTCGGGCGCCGGCTCGCTGGTGGCCTACGCGCTGCGCATCACCGACCTGGATCCCATCCCGTACAACCTGCTCTTCGAGCGCTTCCTCAACCCCGAGCGCGTGTCGATGCCGGACTTCGATATCGACTTCTGCCAGGACCGCCGGGACGAGGTCATCAAGTACGTCTCCGGCAAGTACGGCGAGAACAACGTCGGGCAGATCATCACCTTCGGCAGCTTGAAGGCCAAGAGCGTGCTGCGCGACGTGTGCCGCGTCTTCGCCCTGCCGTTCAGCGAGGGTGACCGCATCGCCAAGCTGGTGCCCGAGGTGCTCAACATCACCCTCAAGGAGGCCATCGAGACCGAGCCTCGCCTCAAGGAGATGATCGAGAAGCCCTCCAACATCGGCGAGGTGGAGGGCAAGCCCGTCACCACCAAGGACGTGCTGGAGATCGCCCTCGCGCTGGAGGGCCTGCACCGCCAGCCCGGCATGCACGCCGCCGGCGTCGTCATCGCCGACAAGCCACTGTGGGAGTTCGTACCCGTCTACCAGCCGCCCGGTGAGAAGACGCTCATCACCCAGTTCGCCAAGGACGAGGTGGAGGCCGCCGGCCTGGTGAAGTTCGACTTCCTCGGGCTGAAGACGCTCACGGTGATCCAGAACGCGCTGGATCTCATCAACCGCAACCACCCGCGGGAGACGCCTCTGGCGCGAGAGGACATCCCGCTGCACGACGAGAAGATGTGGAAGCTGATGGCCGATGGCGACACGGCCGGCGTCTTCCAGATGGAGTCCAGCGGCTTCACCGAAATGGTGATGAAGCTCAAGCCGTCCTGCTTCGAGGACGTCATCGCCGCGGGCGCGCTCTACCGGCCGGGTCCGCTCGACTCGGGCATGGTGGACGTCTTCATCAACCGCAAGCACGGCCGCGAGCCGGTGACGTACCCGCACCCCGCCCTGGAGCCGGTGCTCAAGGACACCTACGGCGTCATCGTGTACCAGGAGCAGGTGATGCAGATCTCGCAAGTGCTCGGGGGCTACACCCTGGGCCGCGCGGACCTGCTCCGCCGCGCCATGGGCAAGAAGAAGGCCGAGGTGATGCAGGCCGAGCGCGCCGGCTTCCTCGAGGGCTGCAAGAAGAACAACGTCGACCTGAAGGTGGCCGGCGAGATCTTCGACCTCATGGAGAAGTTCGCCGAGTACGGCTTCAACAAGAGCCACTCGGCGGCCTACGGCCTGGTCACCATCCACACGGCGTGGCTCAAGGCGCACTTCCCCGTGGAGTTCATGGCCGCCCTTCTCACCAGCGAGAAGGACAACACCGACAAGGTGGTGCGCCACATCGGCGAGGCCCGCGAGTCCGGCATCCAGGTGCTGCCGCCGGACGTGAACCAGTCGGACATGGCCTTCGGCGCGGTGGACGGGAAGATCCGCTTCGGCCTGGGCGCCATCAAGGGCGTGGGCGAGGGCGCCATCGAGGCCATCGTCGAGGCGCGCAAGGACGGGCCCTTCAAGAGCCTGTTCGACTTCTGCGAGCGCGTGGACAGCCGCCGCGTGAACCGCAAGGTGATGGAGGCGCTGGTGAAGGCCGGCGCGTTCGACTTCGAGAAGCGCCCGCGCCGCCAGCTCTTCGAGACGATCGAGAAGGCGATGAACCGCGGCTCGGCCAGCCAGAAGGACAAGGCGGCCGGGCAGAGCTCGCTGTTCGGGATGCTGGCGGGGCCGGCCGCGGGCGGCGGTGGCGGTAGCGCGCTCCAGGACGACTACGTGGCGGTGGAGGAGTGGCCGGAGAAGGAGCGGCTGGCCTTCGAGAAGGAGGCCATCGGCTTCTACGTGTCCGGCCACCCGCTGCACCAGTACGAGAAGGAGCTCAAGCGCTACGCCCGGCCGGTGACGGCGGTGCAGCGCGCCCGCAGGGACGAGAAGATCTCCGTGGGCGGCATCATCGCCGCGCTGCGCGAGCGGCCCACGAAGACGGGCAAGCGCATGGCGTGGGTGACGCTGGAGGACCTGTCAGGCTCCATCGAGCTGGTGTGCTTCCCGGGCAAGGACGGCACCCGGAACGTGATGGGCAAGGACGGCAAGTGGACCAAGGCGGGGCCCAAGCCGGGCTACGAGCACTGGGAGACGCTGCTCAAGGGCGATGACCCCATCCTGGTGACGGGCTCCGTGCAGATCAGCCAGCGCGACGAGGATGCGCCGACCGCCGAGCTCATCGTCGAGGACATCCAGAGCCTGAAGGCGGTGCGCGAGAAGCGCACGAAGCGGCTGGAGCTGCGCGTGCCGGCGGACCTGCTCACCGAGGAGCGCCTGTCCAAGCTGGCGGCAATCGCCAGGCAGTACACGGGGGCGACGCCGGTGGCGGTGAGCGTGCTGTTCCCGGGCGAGGCCGAGGCGCTCATCGGCGGCACGGCCCTGAAGGTCCAGGTCAGCGACGAGCTGCTGCTGGCGGTGGACAAGCTCTTCGGGATGAAGGTGGTCGAGCTGGGGTAGGGGCTACCTGCCCTCCACGCGCCGGGCCGCGAACGATGGGAAGTAGCGGCCCAGCAGGGAGATGGCCCGCTCGAACTGCTCCAACTCGGTCGAGTGGGGGCCCTTGAGGAAGCCGAGGCCCTCGATGAAGACCGGGTGGTGGTTGAACGGGTCATCGAGGTAGAGCATCAGGAAGTCGTGCACGTCCGGCCCGTCCGCCTCGATGGTGACGTGCCCCGACTGGCCCGCGACGCCGGGCTGGAAGCGCAGCGTCGCCAGGATCTGGTCGGGGTACTTGGGATCGAAGACGTGCCAGGTACTGGCGGACATGGGTGAGGCTCCGAAGAGGAAGTCGGGCCCAGACTACACCGGCGCGGTCCGGTTCCTGTCATCACCTGAAGTCGTGGACGTCGCTGCGTGGGTTCTGCTCAAGTGCCGCCCGCAAGGGAGGGCACCGCAATGGCCGCGGCGTATCAGTCACTGCGTATCGAGAAGGCGGAGGGGGTCGCAGAAGTCATCCTCATCGGCCCCGGTAAGGGCAATGCTTTGGGCCCCGACTTCTGGCGCGAGATGCCCGAGGTGATCCGGGAGCTCGACGCGGATGAGTCCGTGCGCGTCCTCCTGCTGCGCGGCGAGGGGGCGCACTTCACCTACGGGCTGGATCTGGCGGGGATGCTGGAGACGCTCGGGCCGCTCATCACCGGAGAGAACAACGCCGCGTACGAGCGCACGAAGCTGCTCCAGCTCATCGAGCGGATGCAGGGCGCCACCGAGGGGCTCGCCCGCTGCCGCAAGCCCGTCATCGCCGCGGTGCAGGGCTGGTGCATCGGCGGCGGCATCGATCTCATCGCCGCGTGTGACTTCCGCTACTGCTCGAAGGAGGCGAAGTTCAGCCTGCGCGAGGCGCGGGTGGGCATCGTCGCGGACCTGGGCGCGCTCCAGCGTCTGCCGCGCATCATCGGCGAGGGGCACACCCGCGAGCTGGCCTACACCGCGGGAGACTTCGACTCGGAGCGGGCGCTGCGGATGGGGCTCGTCAATGACGTGCTCGAGTCCCCCGAGGCGCTGCTCACCGTGGCGCGCGCCACCGCTCGGAAGATCGCGGAGAACCCGCCGCTGGTCGTCCAGGGCGCCAAGCAGGTGCTGGAGTATTGCGCGGACAAGTCCGTGGAGGACGGGCTGCGCTACGTGGCGGTGTGGAACTCCGCCTTCTTGCAGTCGATCGATCTGACCGAGGCGTTCTCGGCCTTCATGGAGCGGCGGCCTCCGCGCTTCCAGGGGAGATGAGTCATGGCTGATGGGGTATTCAAGGACGGACTGCTGGCGGGCAAGGTGGCCTTCGTCACCGGCGGCAGCAGCGGTATCAACCTGGGCATCGCCGAGCGCTTCGTGAAGGCGGGCGCCAAGGTCGTCATCAACGGCCGCAACGTGGAGAAGCTCGAGGGCGCGGTGAAGGAGCTGCGGGCCCACGGCACCGCCATGGGCGTGCCCGCCGACGTGCGCGACTACGCCGCCGTGGAGAAGGCCTTCCAGACGGCGCACGAGGCGTACGGGGAGATCGACATCCTCGTGTGTGGCGCGGCGGGCAACTTCCCGGCGCCCGCGCTGGGCATGTCCTCCAACGGCTTCAAGGCGGTGATGGACATCGACGTGGTGGGCACCTTCAACGCGTGCCGGGCCGGCTTCGAGCACCTGCGCAAGCCGGGCGCCTCCGTCATCAACATCTCCGCGCCGCAGGCCTTCCTCCCCACGGCGATGCAGGCGCACGTGTGCGCGGCCAAGGCCGGCGTGGACATGCTCACCCGCGTGCTGGCCATCGAGTGGGGCGGGGCGGGCGTCCGCATCAACTCCATCTCCCCGGGCCCCATCGACGACACCGAGGGCATGAAGCGGCTGGCGCCCTCCGAGGGCGCGCGCGAGAAGATCGTCCAGACCCTGCCGCTGCAGCGCATGGGCGCCAAGGCGGACATCGCCAACCTGGCGCTCTTCCTGGCCTCGGATGCGGCTTCCTACATCACCGGCTCGGTGATGCTGTGCGATGGCGGCTGGTCGCTCCTGGGCTCGGGGGTGATCATGCAGGCGATCGGCGGCTGAGCGCCTCCCAGGAGGTGGTTGCGGCGCTGGGGGTGGCTCCTCGGGGTTGCTCGGGTCTGCTAGAAGGGACCCGGGCTTCGCAGGGGCGTTCCGCGCACCGCGGGGCTCCGTGTGCCCTCGGGAGTCGTGCATGCCGCTTCCTTCGTTCTCGCTCGCCCGGCTGCTCGGGCTGGGTGTCCTGTGGCTGGGTCTGGTCGTCGGTTGCGGAGGGGGAGACCCGAAGCCGCCTCCCTCTTCCGAAGCGTCTCCGGATGCGGCCCGCTCCTCGGTGGCGGTGGACCGCGCCACGGGCGTCCGCGCGGATGGCTCGGACCGGGTGACGATCACCGTCACCGTGCGCGATGCCTCCGGGAAGCCCCTGTCCGGGCGGACGGTGACCGTGGAGGTGTCTGGCGGCGGCACCACCGTCACCCAGCCCACGGGGCCGACCAATCCCAGCGGGGTGACGACGGCCTCGGTGGTGTCCTCCCAGGCGGGGAGCAAGCAGGTGACGGTCTCCGTGGCGAGCGATGGTGGCGGGGTGGTGCTCGACGAGCAGCCGAGCATCGCCTTCGTGGCGCCTCCGGCGGTGAAGCTGGCCTTCCTCACGCCGAGCCTGTCCGCGACGGCCGGTGAGGCGGTGTCGCCCGAGGTGGAGGTGGCCATCCAGGATGGGCTGGGGCGCACCGTGGTGGGCGCGTCGGCCGAGGTCTCCCTGCTGCTGGGGGCGGGGCCGGCTTCCGCGGGCCTGGAGGGCACGCTGACGGCCAATGCCGTCAATGGCGTCGCGCGCTTCCCGCGGGTGGTGCTGAAGCAGGCGGGGGCTGGCTACAGGCTGAAGGCTACCTCGAGCGGCCTGGCCGATGCGCTCAGCCCCACCTTCGAGGTGCTGCCCGCGCCGCCCACGCAGCTCGTGCTGGCCCTGCCGGCCTCGGCGGTGGCGGGGACCGTGCTGAGCGCCGGAGTGACGATCCGGGACGCCTTCGGCAATGTGGCGACGAACTACCGTGGCACCGTGCGCTTCGCCTCGACGGCTCCGGGGGCGGTGCTGCCTCCGGACTACACCTTCACCGCGGCGGACAATGGCGCGAAGACCTTCCCCGTCACCCTGAACCAGGTGGGCACCTGGGAGGTCCGGGCGGCGGACTCCGAGGAGCCGGCCCTGGTGGCCAGTGTCCCGGTGACGGTCGTGTTGGGCCCCGCGACGCAGCCCGTCCTGACGTCGCTCCCGGGCCCGTTCGAGGCGGGGGAGGAGTTCTCGGTGGAGGTGTCGGCTCGGGATGCGTTCGGGAACGAGGCGAAGGACTACCTGGGGACGATCCACTTCACCTCGACGGACCCGGCCGCCGTGCTGCCCGAGGACTACACCTTCACCGAGGGCGATGAGGGGCGGCACTCCTTCAATGTGCTGTTCAAGACGGCCGCGACCCTCCAGCAGCTCACTGTGGCGGACACCGCCGTGGCGTCGCTGACGGCCACGCTGGGCCGGGAGATCATCCCCGCTGCTCCCAGCCAGCTTTGCTTCGTCACCCAGCCCGCGAACGGTCCCGTGAGCTCCACGCTCCCTGCTGTACGGGTGGAGCTGGCGGATGCCTTCGGCAACCGCTCGCGCGTCGCCATGCCTGCCGTCACGGTGGCGCTCAGGGGGGGCAGTGCCGGGGCCGTGCTCAGCGGGACGCTGTCCGTGAACCCGGTCGATGGACTGGCCACCTTCGCGGATCTCTCCGTGGGCCAGGAGGGCACGGGCTTCCAGCTCACGGCCAGCGCGGGCGCGCTCCCCGCGGTGGACAGCGCGGGCTTCGACATCACCTCGGCGCTCGCCGCCTGCTCGGACGTCGCGACGCGCTCCACCTGCTCCGGTGTGGACGTCGCCTGTGTCTCGGTGGCCTGTGGCTCCTCCGCCTGGCCGTAGGCGGGCGAGCAGGGCTCACCACAGCTCCCCGCGCTGGGTGGTGTCCACGCGCTGCCCCTCGTGCCTCACGGAGCATATGAGGTGCGCGAGCAGGAAGTCAGTGGAGACGAGCAGCTCTCCGCCCATCCCGGGGTCGAGCAGCTGCGCGTCGAGCACGTCGAACCTCTGCTCGCGCGCCCGCCGGCTCACGTCGGCAATGGGCTCGCCCTTCGTGATGGAGCCGCAGAAGCGGTCGATGCGGTGCCGCTGGTAGGTGAGATAGAGGAACGGGGCCAGGCCGCAGCTGCCGATCAGCAATACGGCGGCAATGGCCACCATGCACCCGAAGCCAGGTCGCGAGCGTTGAGTCATGGCCCGGTAACGAGGTTCGGTCGGAGCAGCCACTGCTCCAGCAGCCGCAGCGAGCTGCGCAGATCCGAGGAGGCCGCTGCTGGAGGAGCCCGTCGCGCCCGCTCCAGCCGCTGTCGCGCCGCCGCCAGGCACTGCTCCGCCTGAGCGGAGAAGACCTCCGTGCGCGCCTTCGCCAGGTCCACCGCGGCGCGCAGCAGGGACACCAGCTCGGTCAAGACAGGGTCCTCCTTCAGCTCGGGGGTGGCTTCCAGCGAGAGGAAGCTCTCCTGCGCGGTCGAAACCTGGCCCAGCGCGGCGTGCACCGCGGCCAGATGGGCGGAGAAGCGCAGCATGTGCCAGCGCGACACCTCGGACAGGGTGGCGATGGCTTCACGCAGGTGCGCCTGCGCCTTCGCTGGCTCGCCCAATGCCAGATAGGCACGCCCCAGCTCGCCGCGCGCGCATGCCTCGACCACGCGGCTGCCGAACTGGCGGCCGATGGGCACTGCCGCCTCCAGGTGCTCGACGGCTTCGGTTGCTCGCCCCTCCTCCAACAGAAGACAGCCGATGTTCAATCGAGCGGTAGCGTGGCGGAAGCGATCACCCACCTGGGTGGACTTGCTCAGTGCCTCCTCCAGCAGGGCAACCGCCTCACTCATCCGTCCCAGCTCACCGATGGCGAAGGCGTAGTTGATGAGGAAGGTCAGCTCGAAGGTGGTGTCTCCCAGCCTGCGGAATTGCTCCAGCGCCGCGTGCAGGTGGGGGACTGCCGCCGTGGCGCCGCTGCGAAACAGCTCGAACAGGCCCAGGTTGCCGACCGCGTAACCTTCCAGCCACTGGTCTCCGTCCGACGGCAGTGCTTGAGCCTCCAGCACCAGGGTCCATGCCGCGTTCATGTCCCCTTCATGGCGCGCCACCATGGAGAGCTCCACCAACACGCGCTTCTCCTGCGCCGCCGCTCCCAGCGCATGGAAGGCTCTCCGCGCTTCTTCCAGATCCTCGCGAGCGGCGGCAAGCCGGCCCAGCTCCAGGAGGGCCCGGCCGCGCACCGCGAGAGCTTCGGCACGCAGCCGTGTGTCCGAGGGGAAGCGGGCGGCCAGCTCCAACGCCCGGTCCAGCCGCTCGAGTGTGAGGTCCATCGGACCATGGGCCGTCATGTCCGGCTCGAGCGCGATCAGCCCGCCCAGCGCTCGGTCCAGGGACTCGGGTGTCACCGGGCGCTGAGCCAGGGCGTTGTCACACACGGCCAGCAGATTCTCGCGTTCGGCCGAGAGAAGGCGCAGGGCCTCGCCGCCGCTGCTGCCATGCAGCAGGCGGATGAGCATGCGGGCATGCCCCAGGAAGAAGTCCGCATGCCGGGTGACCACCGCGGTGTGTGCCCCCAGCTCCGCCAGCCGCTCCGAGGCATACTCACGGACGCTCTCGTAGAGGGTCAGGCGCCGCTCCCCCGTGAAGTCCCCCATGGCCGCGGTCCGAAGCAGCGACTTGGTGCGCAGGGACTGGATCACGTCCAGCACGTCCGGGCTGTCTGGGGGGAGCTCCAGCACCACCTCGGCGGCCTCCAGGGTGAAGCCGCCACGGAACACCGAGCACTGGGCCAGGGCCTGGCGCTCGGCGGGCTCCAGCAGGTTCCAGCTCCAGTCGATGGCCCCTCGCAGCGTGGCCTGTCGCGCCGAGGCATCCCGGCGTCCCGCCCGCAGCAGCTCGAAGCGCCGCGACAGGCGCTCGCGAATCTGCCCCACCCCCAGCACGGGGGTGCGCGCCGCGGCCAGCTCGATGGCCAGCGCGATGCCATCCAGGCGGCGGACGATCTCGGAGACGTGCGGGGCCTCCTGCGCTGTCAGCACGAAGTCTCCCTGGGCTGCCTGTGCGCGCTGCACGAACAGGCGCACCGCGTCCGAGCGGGAGATGGCCTCCAGCGACGTCTCGTCCTCCGCGGGCAGTCCCAGCGGGGCCAGATCCAGCACCCACTCACCGGGCAGGCGCATGGCCTCGCGCGAGGTGACGAGGAAGCGCGTGTCGGGCGCCAGCGCCATCCATCGGCCCAGCGTGGCCGACGTGTGGCTCATGAGGTGCTCCATGTTGTCGAGGATGAGCAGCACCTGCCCCCGGCCCGCCAGCGCGCGGCCGATCTGCTCCGCGGGCTCCCCCTCCTTGCCGCCGTGGGTGAGATCCACGCCCAGCGCCTGGCCGACGACGTGGCAGATGTCCCCCGCGCTGGTGGCCTCCGTCAGCACACACAGCCAGACGCCTCCGCTCCAGTGCTGCTGCGAGTTCAGCTGGGTGCTTCCGAAGTGCGTGGCCAGGCGCGTCTTGCCCATGCCGCCAGGCCCCAGGATGGTGACGAGCCGTGCGCCCTCCTGGAACCGCTGCCGCAGGACGGCGAGCTCGGACTCGCGCCCCACCAGCGCGCCCGTGACGGAGGGGAGGTTGCCGCGTCGCTCCTCGAGTGCCCGTTGAGGGCCGAAGCTCCGGTCCGCCAGGGAGGCGGGCAGCACCTCGATCAAGGTGAAGGGCTCCTCGATGCCCTTGAACCGGAACTCCCCCAGGGCCCGCACCGCGGGGTGGCCCACCTCGTCGAGTCGGTGGGCCAGCTGGGACCAGGCCGCGCCGCTCAGGAGGATCTGCCCCCCGTGGCCCGCATCCGACACGCGGGCCGCCACGTTCACCGTGCGGCCGAAGTAGTCGGCCCGACCGGTGTGCTCGTCGATGCGGCACTCGGCCTGCCCCAGGTGCACACCCATGCGGACGCGGAGGCCTCGGTACAGCGCACGCCCTTGCGGCCCGCGCTCCTCGGCGGCCTGGGGATGGGCGAGCAGCGCGGCGGGCCAGGGCGCCTGCAGCAGCGCCTCCTGCGCCTCCAGGCACCAGCGCACGGCCTCCGTGACGGACGGGAAGGCCACCATGAAGGAGTCGCCCTGGGTCTTCACCTCATAGCCAGGGGTCGTGGACAGCCGCGCGCGCAGCACCCGGTTGTGTACGTCCAGCGCCGCCTGCATGGCCTCGCCACACTGCTCCCACAGCTGCGTGGAGCTCTGCACGTCGGTGAAGACGAAGACCACCGTGCCGGTAGGGACCGGAAGGGGACCTGGAGGGGGGGAACTCCCCAAGGTGTCACCGGCGGGAGACAGGGTTCGCGCGGGCATGGCGAGGCGGGGCGGTTGCAGGGCGGCCCTGAGAAGAAGGAGTGGCTCGCGCCGGGAGGAGAGGCTCTCCCTCCAAGCGCCGGAGTTCGCAGGGTAGCGGCATTTGGACGCCTCCGTCGTGCTGGATTGGTGGGGGCGGTTCGTGGCCCCGGAGGGTGCCGCCTCAGCGGTGCTTTACCACCGGTTCATTCTGTCAGACCCGTCGGACATGGGTGAAGGCGTGGCCCCCTTGTTTCCGGGAATTGGGAGAGGACCTGGCAGGGAGTGTCACGGTCGAGGGACAGGACGGCACGGGTCCGGTGTTCCACCGGGCATCCCGGGGGGAGCGCGGAGGAGGGCTGGGGAGGACGCCGTCGTGGTGGGTTGCGGCCAGGGATTGCTGGGGTGCTGCCCCAGCGGATCGTTGTGGCCAGGCTGTTTTGTCAGACCCCTCTGGTTGGATGCGCTCATTGGTTGGACGGCACCTACGAAACCCAGGAGGGGAAAATCATGGAATTCCTTACGAAGCGGATCAGCTACACGCAGCGCATGAGCCGGATGGCCACCCTGGTTCTGGTCATGGGCAGCGTGGCGTGTGGACCCATGGAGAACGCGACCGGGACCGTCGAGGCCCCGAGCACCCACGAGCAGGAACTGGCGGGGGAGAACGGGGTGACGCTGAACGGAGTGACGTTGAATGGAGTGACGCTCAACGGGTTGGCGATGAACGGCCTGGGGACGGCCGACTTCGCTGGCTGGTTCGCTCAGGATACGGCGCTGAACTCCATGGTGATGAAGTACGTGGTGAAGTGCGCGGCGCCGGCGGGGCAGAGCCGCAGCTATCAGGATGCGTCCACGGGTACTACCTACACGTGGCAGGGCAGCCTGGGCCTGGCTCCGGATTGGGCCAGTGGCCAGCAGATGACCGAGGCGGAGCAGCAACTGGTGTCCGCGTGCCTGGCGGCCCACGTCAACAAGTATGGGATGCACGTGCCCCTCTCCGTGCTGGGGCGCACCGCTCGGCAGCAGCCCATTGCCTACAGCTCCGAGGAACTGCAGACCTTCCGCCGGCGTGAGGCGTGCTTCTTCGGCAACCTCTTCACGGGCGAGGGCGTCTTCGCCGGCACGGACGGCCTGTACCTGAACGACTGGGAGAGCAGCACGCGCGCCTGCGGCCTCACCACCCTCGAGGGTGCCCAGGTGTCCCAGTGCAGCCCCATCGTCCATGTGGAGAGCTGCGATGAGCTCTGCACGCTGGATCCGTCCGGGCTGTTCTACACGGAGTGCACGTACAACGGCCGCACCTACCTGCCGCTCACCACGCGGATCCGTCCGGAGGAAATCTCGGTGTGTGGTGACGGTGTGTGCCAGGTGTCCGAGAGCTGCGGCACGGGCTCCGAGGCCAACAACTGCATGACGGACTGCGGCGCCTGCCAGTGAGTTGCAGGGCTCGGGCGGGCTAGACTGGGAGGGCTCGTGTTTCGCGGGAGCCCGCCATGGACGAGAAGCCCATCCAGAACTGTGAGGTGCGCTTCCAGTTCCGGTGCCCGAAGCAGTGGGAAGCCCTGCGGGAGACCTCCGAGCCTGGAGTTCGCTCCTGCAGCCAGTGCCAGAAGCAGGTGTATCTGTGTCAGAGCACGCAGGAGGTCGCCGAGCACGCTCGAGCAGGCCACTGCGTCGCGGTGCCCCGGTGGGTCGCCGCTCCGAAGGACTCCCCGGCGGACTTCGAGCAGGTGCAGGCCCTGGCCCAAGAGCACGGGCTGCGCGCCATCCGCCTGGATGCCGCCGAGCCGGCCTCGGACGTCGTCAAGCTGGTGCCGATGGATGTGGCCCGGAAGCACGGCTTGATTCCCGTGGGGCGCGATGGGAGCACGCTCCTCGTGGCCATGAGCCGCCCTGCCGACACCCATGCCATCGACGACGTGAAGTTCCTCACGGGCTACCACGTGGAGGTGGTGCTGGCTTCCCGGCAGGAGATCGAGAGGGCCCTGAATCGGGCGGATGAAGCGAACGCGCCTTACATGGAGCTGGGCGTCGTCGCCTGCTACGACGAACCCGAGCCCGAGCCTGAGCCCGATCTGCTGAAGGGGCCCGTCGGCAAGCTCATCCGTGGGGTGATGCGCGACATCCACCGGAACAAGGCGAGCCAGGCCCGGATCGAGGCCACGGACACCCGCATGGTCGTTCAATACGAGACGGAAGGGGGACTGCGGGAGGGCATGCGGTTCCCGCTGAAGCTCCGAGAGGAGCTGCTGCGCCAGCTGCGCCATGCGTCCGGCGCCGGAGCAGGCCATGAAGGGCAGCTCCAGCTCCAGCTGTCAGGCCAGCCCCTCCGCTTCCAGGTCCTCATCCAGGCCGTGGGTTCGCGCGAGCAGGTGGTGCTCGTACCGTTGGAGAAGTACACGAGCCCCGAGCTCTATCTCGTCACCGGAACGGGGGCGGAGATACCGGTGACTGGTGAGCGCTTTGTCATCGGTCGGACCGAGGGCAGTGATTTTCGGCCCGACTCGCTCATCCTCTCCCGTCGGCACGCGGTCATCCTTCGCGAGGGGGACGACTACTTCCTCGAGGATCTGGCCTCCAGCAGCGGCACATGGCTCAACCACGAGCTCATCCTGGGGCGCCGCCAGCTCTCGGAGGGAGACGAGATCTCCCTGGCCGACGTGAAGCTTCGCGCCCGGTTCCGCTGAGACGCAGGGCGCAGCGGCCTCTCGATTGGCAGGCAAGGAGCCGGGAGCCAGTGTCTGTGGCTGAGTAGGTCCGAAGCACTTGTCGCACCTTGGAGAGAGGCTCTTGTGCCAAGGCAACTGCCGGGCCAGGGAGGCGCCCTGTTCGCGGACCAGTCGCGAACTGGTATGACAAGCAGACCAGTTCGGACTGAGTGCGACCGGCAGGAGGGCGGACCGGACGCGGGGGCGGATTTGGACCCTCCGTCCGTTTCAGGTGGCAAAGCCTCTTCGGTGTCCCGCGCCGTGGTCCCTACAGTTGGAAGACAGCGTTTCACTCGGAGTGGCTCGGTGGCGGTGGGCCTCCCACCCCAGGCCTTCCTGGATGATTCCCTGATAGCTTCCGCGCCGCCATGGAAGACACCCTCGCCTCCGATCCGCGCATCGGGAAGATCCTGCAGGGGCGCTACCGGATCCTCGAGAGAGTCGCCGCCGGTGGCATGGGCGTGGTGTACCGCGGCGAGCGGCTCGAGCTGGGCCGGGCCGTGGCCATCAAGTTCCTCCACGGCTGGGTGGCGGAGGATCCGAGCACCCAGAAGCGGTTCCGGATCGAAGCCCAGGCGATGAGCCAGCTGTCCCATCCGTGCTGCGTCTCGATCATCGACTTTGGCGTGGAGGGCGGTGCGCCCTTCATGGTGATGGACTTCATCACGGGAGCGACGCTGCGCTCACGGGTGCAGGCGGGCGGGCCGCTGTCCGTGAAGCAGGCGCTGAGCATCGTGCGTCAGGTGCTGGCCGGGCTGGCCCACGCACATGAGCGAGGCATCGTCCATCGGGACATCAAGCCGGACAACATCGTCCTGACCGAGGTCACCGGGCTCGGGGCTCAGGTGCGCATCCTCGACTTCGGGCTGGCCAGGCTGCGGGACACGGCGACGAGCCTGACGCTCGGGATGCCCGTGGGGACGCCCAGCTACATGGCCCCCGAGCAGATCCGCGGCGAGGAGGTCGATGCTCGGACGGACCTCTACTCGGTCGGAGTGCTGCTCTTCGAGCTGCTCACGGGGCAGAAGCCCTTCAATGGGGAGCGGTCCGCGGCGGTGATGCTCCAGCACCAGGAAGCCCCGCCGCCGTCCCTGGGCAGTGTCCTGCCTGGGGCGGGGTTCTCCCAGCCGTTGGAGGCGCTCGTGGCCAAGGCCATGGCCAAGGAGCCGGGGAACCGCTTCCAGGCGGCCGCGGACTTCGCCGCCGCGCTGGAGGCATTGCCCGAGGTGGCCGTCACGCCAGCGCCCACCCCGGTGCCGACGCCTCCCGCGCCTCGGCCGCTGGACGCGGGCGTGGTCTCTGCCCCGGCGCCCTCGGGGGCTCCGGTGAGCGCCCGGCGCGGCAAGCGAGCACTGCTGGGGATGGGGGCGGTCGGCCTGCTCCTGGTCGGAGGCGGCGCCGTGCTGCTCTGGCCTGAGGCCCGGACCGAGCCGCCGGTCTCGAGCCCACAGCCCGCGACCGTGAAGCCCGCCACTGCTCCGGAGCCGCCACCGGCCGGACCAGAGAAGAAGGAGGCTGCTGGAGGCCCTTCTCCCACCGTTACACCGGAGCAGCTGCCCGGCATCGAGCAGATCGAACGCTGGGTGAGGGACGGGCGTCGTGATCAGGCCTTGCGGGCGCTCGGCCAGCTCCGCGCGAAGTACCCCACGAGCGCCTATGCCCCCTTCCTCGAGGGGCAGGTCAACTTCGACAATCTCCGCTGGGTGGATGGGCTTGCCTCCTACGGAGCGGCCATCCGCAACAACCCCGACTACCGCTCGGAGCCCACGCTCATTCGCGACCTCATCCGCTGTCTGGTGAGTGACCGCTTCCATACGAAGTGCGGGGAGTTCCTCGTCCGGGAGGTGGGAGCTCCCGCGGCTCCGCTCCTCGAGGAGGCCGCGCGCGCGGATGAATACGCCAACGTTCGCACCCGTGCGGCCAGGCTCCTTCCCAAGGTGGCCCAGCAGAAGCGCTGAGGGGGGAAGGGCGCCCATTCCGGCACTCCGCCGAAGCGGATCCAGCGGAAAGTGTGAGAAAGGAGCGCGAGAGGGAAGGCAGGTCAAGCCCTTCTGGCCGCCCGGCTGTCGCAGGGCGTTCAGTGGCTGCCAGCGCGCGCGGGAAGCTGCTGCTCCCAGGCTCGCCCCGGTCTAGGTTTCGGCGCGAACCACTCCTTAGGAGCAGAACCGTGTCTGCCACTCCCGACGCCGCTCGCCTCGTCACCTGCACGCCGGACGAATTCCGCCGCGCCAGTGAAGCCGCCCTGGCCACCGCGCGCTCTGGCATCGAGCGTCTCAAGTCCCTGCCCACCCCGCGCAACCCCCGGGAGGCCCTCGAGATCTTCGACGAGGCCACCGCCGCGCTCTCCGACGCCAGCGCCCGCGCCAGCGTCGCCCGCCACAGCCACCCGGACGCGGCCATGCGCCAGGCCTCCGAGACGGCCGAGCAGGAGCTGGAGAAGCTCGCCACGGAGATCTCCCTCGACCGGGGCGTCTATGACGTCATCGCCTCGCTGGACGTCTCCAATGAGGGCGGGCCCACGAAGAAGTGGGTGGAGAAGCTGCTGCGAGACTTCCGCCGCGCTGGCGTGGACCGCGACGAGGCCACCCGCGCCCGGGTGAAGGAGCTCCAGGAGGAGCTGGTCCGCATCGGGCAGGAGTTCGACCGCAACATCCGACAGGACGTGCGCACCGTGGAGCTGCCGCCCTCCGCCCTGGACGGCCTGCCCGCGGACTACGCCCGGGCCCACGCGCCCGGCCCCGGTGGCAAGGTGCGAATCACCACGGACTACCCGGACCTCGTCCCCTTCATGACGTACGCGAAGGACGCCTCGGCGCGCGAGCAGCTCTGGCGGGCCAATCGCGTCCGGGCCTACCCCGCCAACGTCGAGGTGCTCCAGCAGCTACTGGGGCGCCGCCACGAGCTGGCCACGCTGCTCGGGTACGCCAACTGGGCCGCGTACGCCACCGAGGACAAGATGATCCGCAGCGAGCGGAACGCGGGCGAGTTCATCGAGAAGATCGTCGCCGCCTCGGGCGAGCGCAGCCGCCGCGACTACCAGGTGCTGCTGGAGCGCAAGCGGAAGGACGACCCGAGCGCCACGCGCGTGAACCCGTGGGACCAGGCCTACCTGGAGGACCGGGTGAAGGCCGAGCAGTACAGCTTCGACTCGCAGGCGGTGCGCCCCTACTTCGAGTACACGCGGGTGAAGCAGGGCGTGCTGGACATCACCTCACGCATCTTCGGGGTGAGCTACCGCCGCGTGGCGGACGCGTCCGTGTGGCACCCGGACGTGGAGGCCTATGACGTGTTCCAGGGCTCGACGCCCGTGGGGCGCTTCTACCTGGACATGCACCCGCGCGCGGACAAGTACAAGCACGCGGCCCAGTTCACGCTCGCCACCGGGAAGAAGGGGCACCGGCTGCCGGAGGCCGTGCTCATGTGCAACTTCCCCAAGCCCGGCGCCGAGCCCGCGCTGATGCAGCATCACGACGTGGAGACGTTCTTCCACGAGTTCGGCCACCTGCTGCACCACCTCTTCGGCGGGCACACGCCGTGGGCCGGGCTGTCGGGCGTGCGCACCGAGTGGGACTTCGTCGAGGCGCCCTCGCAGATGCTGGAGGAGTGGGCGCGGGACGTGGGCTCGCTGCAGACGTTCGCGAAGCACTACCAGACGAACGAGCCGCTGCCCGCGGACGTCATCGAGCGCATGAAGCGCGCGGACGAGTTCGGCAAGGGCGTCTGGGTGCGCCAGCAGATGTTCTACGCGGCGCTCAGCCTGGAGCTGTACCGGCGCGATCCGAAGAGCCTGGATCCGCTGGCCGTCGTGCGAGAGCTGCAGAGCCGGTACACGCCCTTCCCGTACGTGGAGGGCACGTACTTCCACCTCTCGTTCGGCCACCTGGATGGGTACTCGGCCATCTACTACACGTATATGTGGTCGCTGGTGATCGCGAAGGACCTGTTCACGGTGTTCCAGGACAAGGGGCTGCTCAACCCTGAGCCCGCGCAGGCCTACCGCCGCGCCGTGCTGGAGCCCGGAGGCTCCAAGGACGCGGTCCACCTGGTGAAGGACTTCCTCGGCCGCGACTACGACTTCCGCGCGTACGAGCAGTGGCTCAACGCCGGAGGCGAGGCGGCTGCGTAGCCCCATGGACGTCTCCGACACCAGAACCCTCGACCCGACCGTCGTCCTGCTCATCATCGCGGTGCTCGTGATGGTGGGCGCGGCGGTGGTCCTGAATCGGCGCCAGGGCGAGAACGTCAGCTCCGACGACAAGAAGCAGGAGCCGGCCTGGCAAGGGCCGCTCCCGGATCCGGACGAGCCGGAGCTGAGGGCGCTGCTCAACGACGGCCGGCTCATCGAGGCCATCAAGCTCGTCCGTGCGCGCACGGGCATGGGCCTCAAGGAGGCCAAGGAGTACGTCGACCGGTTCAGCTAGTCAGGGCGCGCCGCTCACGACTCCACCGGAGTCTGCTTCACGCGCCAGATCTCCTCCGCGTACTGCTTGATGGTGCGATCCGACGAGAAGATGCCGGCCCGCGCCACGTTGAGGATGCACTTGCGCGTCCACGCGTCGTGGTCCAGGTACGCGCGCGCCACCTCCTCCTGCTGCTTCATGTAGGAGTCGAAGTCGGCCATCACCAGGTACCGGTCCTCCTCCAGCAGGTTGTCCACCAGCGGCTTGAAGAGGTTCTTGTCCTCCGGCGAGAAGAAGCCCGTGGAGATCAGATCCATGGCCTCGCGCAGCTCCTGGTGCGAGTTGTAGACGTCCCGCGGCCGGTAGCCGGCCTTCTTGCGGGCGATCACCTCGTCCGCGGTGAGCCCGAAGAGGAAGAAGTTCTCGTCTCCCACCGCCTCGCGGATCTCCACGTTCGCGCCGTCCAGCGTGCCCAGCGTCAGCGCGCCATTGAGCATCAGCTTCATGTTGCCCGTGCCGGAGGCCTCCCAGCCCGCGGTGGAGATCTGCTCGGACACGTCCGCCGCCGGGATGATGCGCTCGGCCAGGCTCACCCGGTAGTTGGGCAGGAACACCACCTGCAGCCCCGTGGTGCCCGCGTCGCTGTTGATCACCTCGCCAATGCCGTTGATGAGCCGGATGATCAGCTTGGCCATCTGGTAGCCCGGCGCCGCCTTGGCCCCGAACAGGAACGCCCGCGGGTGGATGATGGTGGACGGATCCCTCCGCGCCCGCATCCACAGCACCACCACGTGCAGCGCGTTGAGCAGCTGCCGCTTGTACTCGTGCAGGCGCTTGATCTGCACGTCGAAGATGGCCTCGGGATCCAGGTTCACCCAGCGCAGATCCTTCACGTGCCGCGCCAGGTCGTGCTTGTTCTGCTGCTTCACCTCGCGGAAGGCCGCCCGGAACTCCGTGTCGTCCAGGAACTCCTCCAGCTTGCGCAGCCGGTCCAGGTCCGTCTCCCAGCCCTTGCCGATGCGCGAGGTGATGAGCTTGGACAGCCGCGGGTTGCACCACGCCAGCCAGCGCCGCGGCGTCACCCCGTTCGTCTTGTTGTTGAAGCGCTCCGGGAACATGGCCGCGAAGTCCGGCAGCACGTCCCGCCGCAGCAGATCCGTGTGCAGCGCCGCCACCCCGTTCACGCTGTGGCTGCCCACCACCGCCAGGTGCGCCATGCGGATGCGCTTCTCCGCGCCCTCCTCCACCAGGCTCATCCGGCGCAGCCGCTCCTCGTCGAACGGGTAGCGGATCTGCACCTGCCGCAGGAAGCGGTGGTTGATCTCGTAGATGATCTCCAGGTGGCGCGGCAGCAGGCGCTCGAAGAGCGTGGCCGGCCACTTCTCCATCGCCTCGGCCAGCAGCGTGTGGTTGGTGTAGCCGAACGTCTGCTGGGTGATGTGGAACGCCTCGTCCCACGCCAGCCGCTTCTCGTCCACCAGCACGCGCATCAGCTCCGCCACCGCGATGGCCGGGTGCGTGTCGTTGAGCTGGATGGCCACCTTGTTGGGGAACTGCCGGAAGTCCGTGTGCGTCTTCAGGTAGCGCCGGACGATGTCCGCGATGGAGCACGCCACGAAGAAGTACTGCTGCTTGAGCCGCAGCTCCTTGCCCGCCTGGAACGCGTCATTGGGGTAGAGGACCTTGGAGATGACCTCCGAGTCGTTCTTCTCCACCACCGAGCGCTCGTAGTCGCCGGCGTTGAACAGCAGCAGGTCGAACTCCTCGCTGGCCCGGGCCTGCCACAGCCGCAGCGTGTTCACCGTGTTGTTCCCGAAGCCGGCAATCGGTGTATCGAAGGGCACGCCGATCACCGTCTTGCCGCCCACCCACCGCGCCACGCGATGGCCGTCCGAGCCCTGGTGGTGCTCCACCCGCCCGAAGAAGCGCACCGGCACCGCCTTCTCCGGCCGGACGATCTCCCACGGGTTGCCGAACTTCAGCCACTCGTCGGCGCGCTCCACCTGGTAGCCGTCCACGATGTCCTGCGTGAAGATGCCGAACTCGTAGCGGATTCCGTACCCCATGCCCGGGTAGGAGAGGGTAGCCAACGAGTCCAGGAAGCACGCCGCCAGCCGCCCCAGGCCGCCGTTGCCCAGGCCCGCGTCCGGCTCCATCTCGATGAGGGTGGTGAGGTCGACTCCCACCTCACGCATGGCCTGCTCGGCGGCCTCGTACAGGCCGGTGTTGATGAGATTGTTGCCCAGCGTCCGACCCAGCAGGTACTCCGCGGACAGGTAGTAGGCGCGCTTGGCGTTCTGCTCGTAGTAGGTGCGCGCCGTCTTCACCCAGCGGTGGGCCAGCCTGTCTCGCACCGCCAGGGACAGCGCCATGAAGCGGTCATGCGCGGTGGCCGTCTCCGGGTTCTTGCCTCGCGAGTACCGGACGTGATCCAGGAAGCCACGGCGCACATTCGCCGGCTCCCTACCGGTGCGGGAGGGTTCCTGCTCCTCGGTCTGCGGGGAGTGGGACGTCGGGAGCCTCTGCGGGTCGGCCATCGAAGGAGATCCTCTCTTGCGCGGCCGTGTCCAGAGGGGGTGCCTCCACGGCCGGAACCCTTCGTTTATCGCGAGTGGCCTGCCTGCTCCACCCTTCCGTGAGGGTCTGCTAAAAGGACGGCTGGAAGTCGGGGGGCCACCCTGCATGCGCGCCAGGAGGCCAGCAGCCCATGGTTAGCAGTGACACCAGCGAGCTCGTTCGCCGGCTGGAGCTGGTGCGGCCCGTCCACACGGTGAGGGGGCTGGCCTTCAACGCCATCCTGGCCCTGCTGGCCCAGCATGCGGGCGAGGAGGCCTCCGCGCGGCTAGCCCGGGAGCTGGGCCTGCGGCGCATGGTCGACTTCTTCTCCTACCCGGCGGGCGACTTCATCCGCCTGCTCTACGCCGCCGCGGACCAGCTGGCGCCGCACCTGGGCTCGCGGCACGAGGCCCTCAAGGCCTGTGGCGCCGCGTGCCTCAACCACTTCTTCTACTCCTCCACCGTGGGGCGGGCGCTGGCGAAGATCATGGGCCGGAATGATCCGTTCCGGGCCTTCTCCAACACGCCCATCGCCTACGCCACGCTGGTGAACTACGGCTCTCACGAGTGCGAGGTGGTGGGCCCCCGGCAGCTGCGGCTCGTCTTCCGCGGCGACATGCAGCCCGCCGTCTTCCACGAGGGCACGCTGTCGGCGGCGCTCCAGGTGACGGGCGTCCAGGGGAGGGTGACGAGCACCGTCCACGGGCTGGACCACGCGGACTTCCTGATCGAGTGGGACTGAGGCGCCCGGCTCAGGGCGTGGCGGCGGCGGCCTGGGGCCCCGGGCCCGGAGTGCCGGCCACGGCGGCCATGGAGACGGAGTCCAGCTGCGAGGCCAGCTCCTTGGCGCGGGCGAGGAAGTCCGGCAGCTGCGCCTTGGGCAGCGGCTCCGCGCGGGGGTACTTCTGGGTGAGCGGGTTGACGAACTGCCCGTTGCGCTTGAGGGCGAAGTGCAGGTGGGGGCCGGTGCTGCGGCCGGTGTTGCCCGAGTAGGCAATCACCTGCTTCTGGCTCACCCGCGAGCCCACGCGCACGCCGGCGCCGTACTTGGACAGGTGCAGGTAGCACGTCTCCAGGCCGTTGATGTGGCGCACGCAGACGGTGTTGCCGCCCGCGCCGGTGTTCTGCGCCTTCGTCACCGTGCCGTCGGCCACCGCCCACACCGGCGTGCCGATGGGCGTGCCGTAGTCCACGCCGTTGTGGTTCTTCACGTACTGGAGCACCGGGTGGAAGCGCGAGCCGAACGTGCTGGTGATGTGCGCGAACTTCAGCGGGCTCTTGAGGAACGTCTTCCGGGCGCTGGAGCCGTCCTCCTGGAAGTAGTTGGCCTGCTCGTTGGGAGGCTGGAAGCGGAAGACGCGCTTGGTGCCCACCAGCCCGCCCTCGTAGGCGGCGGCCAGCACCTCGCCGTAGCGCAGCACCCGGCCCTTGGAGACGAACTTCTCCACCAGCGCCCGCGCCTTGTCGCCCTTGCGCGTGTCCCGGTAGAAGTCGATGTCCCAGGCGAACACGTCCGCCAGCACCACGCCGATGCTGGGGTCCTCACCCGCCGCCAGCGCCGCCTCGTAGAGCGAGGTGCTGATCTCCAGCGAGACCAGGCTGACCTGCTTCTCCACTTCAATCGTCCGCTTGCTGCCCACGTACTTGTCGCCGTCGCGGCGTACCTGCCACTCGTCCACCGCGCTCTGCCGGTAGTCGAAGAAGTCCAGCACGCCGTCGCGCAGCACCAGGCGGAACTGATCGCCCGGCCGGGACTTGCGGAAGTCGAACACGCCCTCGAGCGCGGAGATGACGGCCTCCACCTGCTCGTCCGGCAGCGCCGCCTCGTGCAGCGCTCCCGCGAGCGTCTGCCGCGGCTCGATGCGGCGGTTCTTCACCTGGTAGCTGTAGGAGGCGGAGGCGAGCGGCGCGGCCAGCAAGGCCGCCAGGCAGAGCAGGGGAGCGATTCTCATGGGCGCTGATACAGGAGTGTAGAAGAGGATCTCGCCCCTGCCCAAATCCTGGCCGGGAATTTTCGCGCGCTCGGCTGGCCGGCTGCCCTTCCGGGCTAGGCGCTCGCCTTCATGGTGATGTGCACCGGGGTGGCCTGGGCCAGGTTGTCGCTCACGGGGCAGCGCGCCTCCACTTCGCTCTTCAGCTTCGCGATCTGCTCGGCGCTGGCGGTGCTCTTGATGTGGATGGTCACCTCGAGCGACTGGTACCCGGCGCGCACGGCGCGGTCCGTGCCGGCGAACTTCGAGGGATCCAGCGAGCCCTTCACGGAGATCTCCGTGCCGGACACGGGGATGCCCAGCTCCTTGGCGATGAAGAACGTCATGTAGTTCAGGCAGCCCGCGTGCGCGGCGAGGATGAAGTCCAGCGGGCTCGGGGCGCCGTTGCGGCCACCCAGCTCCGGGGGCTCGTCCATGAAGATCTTGAACGCGCCCACCTCGGTGGTGCTGCGGGCCATGCTCTCGCCGACGGTGCGGACCTCTCCGGTGTACAGCTGCTTCGCCATGGTGTGCTCTCCTTGGGGGTGCGCCAGATAAGCACCCCAAGGACTCCCCGCGAAGCGTGGGGGCCACTCGGCTACTTCGGCTGCTGCCGCATGCGCTTGAGGCGCTGGTACTCCTGCCACTCCGAGTCCGCGCGGGCCAGCAGCCGCGACAGCTCCTCCTCCTCGGCCGTGAGGGGCTCCTCCGGGGGCTCACCGCCCTCTCCGGAAGCGCCCACCGAGCCACCCTCGGCCGCCGCGTGCGCCAGCCGGACGGCGGCCGACTGCGTGGCCAGGCCGGGCCAGCTCGTCCGGCCCCGCTCGATGCTCACCTCGACCCACGGCTCCTTCGAGGTGTTCTCGCGCGGATCGAACACGAGCCGTGCGCGAAGGTCCCCCTGGAACCGCACCATCAGTGCGCCCAGGACCTTCTGGAAGAAGGCGCCCTGTGCGTCCTGGGAGACGCAGATCTCCACCAGCTCCGCGGCGTCTCCCTCCATGTGGAAGCGCAGGAAGCTGTCCTGCCCCTGCTGCTCCAGGACGAGCGTGCCGTCCTCATCCCGCTCCAGCCGCACGGCCACGGCCGAGCCCAGCTCCGTCGGGAGCCGCTCCAGCGCGAGCTTTGGCAGCTCCAGCCGGAAGGAAAGCACCTCCACTGTTTCGATGCGCGAGCCCATCCGTTCGTCACTCCGGCAAACCCAGACCCACTCTCAGAGATCGACCTTCTTCTCCGAGTGGTTCTGGCCGTCATAGCGTAGCATGACGCCCTTGCCATCGTACCTCGTAACGATATTGACGGGGCGTCGCCAGAGGGACTGCAAATTTTTAAGCGTCTCGCGTGCGTAGTCGCCCTTCAGGTCCTGCCCGTCGTGCTTGTGCGCCAGCAGCAGCTCGCTGCGGTTCTCGAAGTTGCCGTCGATCACTTCGATGATGGGCTGGCCGAAGTTGGTGAGTCCCTGGAGCAGCTTGGCCTTCACCTTGCGGAACTCGCGGTCGAGGATCTCCCATGAGTTGCGCTTGTCGTTGAAGCCGTAGACGAACAGCTTCTGCTCGATGGCGAACTCGGGGGTGAGGAAGGTGTCGATGAAGGTGATGTCGTTGTAGTGCTTGCGGACCTCGAAGATCTTCTCGCGGCCGGCGCCCAGCTTCTTGTCCCACGAGCCCCGCGCCCGCAGGTCATCACACTCATCCCACTCCTTGCCGAAGCGGCCCTTGTTCCAGCGCTCCTCGATGTCGCGCCACAGCTCGATGCCCAGTTTGTAGGGGTTCAAAGCACCGGGCCGGGTGCCCATGGTGCCGGAGTGGCGGTCCGCGTAGTCGATGATCTCGTCATCCTTGAGGGCGCGGCGGGTCATGATGGTGGAGTGCCAGTAGCTGGCCCAGCCCTCGTTCATGATCTTCGTCTGGCCCTGGGGCGCGAAGTAGTAGGCCTCGTCGCGCAGGATGCTGAGGATGTCTGCCTCCCAGGGCTCCAGGGGGGCGTACTCGAGCAGGAAGTAGAGCACGTCGCGCTGGGCGCGCTCGGGGAACTTCTTGGCCTTGGCCTTCTCGTCCTCCACCTTCTTGCGCTGGCTCTCGAGGAACTCGCTGGGGTTGATGAAGCCGCGCATGTACTCGCGGCCCACCTTGAAGCCCTCCACGCGCTCGTTGGCCTTGGCCTCGTCCTCGGCCCGCTTGGGGTCCGGGTTGCGGCGGATGTGCGGGGCGTGCTGATCGATGAGGTTCTCCAGACTGAGCGTCCGGTCGATGAAGTCCTCCACCTTCTCCACGCCGATCTTGTCGATCCACCGCCGCACGCGCGTGGCGTGGTTGGCCATCTCGTCGATCATCCGCCGGTTGGTGTGGCGGAACGAGAAGTTGTTCTTGAAGAAGTCGCAGTGCCCGTACACGTGGGCCATCACGAGCTTCTGGTCCACGTCCGCGTTGCTCTCCAGCAGGTACGCGTAGCAGGGGTCGTTGTTGATGACGAGCTCGTAGATCTTCGACAGGCCGTACTCGTAGCCCTTGGAGAGCTGCTCGTACTCCATGCCCCAGCGCCAGTGCGGGTAGCGGTTGGGGAAGCCTCCGTAGGAGGCGACCATGTTCATCTCGTCATAGGTGACGACCTCGAACACGGTCTCGAAGAAGTCGAGCCCGAACTCGCGGGCGTACCCGAGGACCTCGTCCTTGAGCTTGGCCAGGTGGGGTGTGAGGCTCTTGGGCATCGGGCGGGTGCTCCGTGGGGGCGGGGTGGCGCTTCAGCGGCCCTTGCCGAGGAAGTCCTTGATGGAGTTGTAGATGGCGTCCTTGTCGGCGATCTCGCTGAGGGCGACGTTCGTCTGGTCCCCCACGGCCTCGCGCAAGTCCTTGATGAACTGGCCGCTGCCGTAGGGGCTCTCCACCTGGCCGTAGGCGAACTGGTTCACGCCCGGCAGGATGTCGTTCTTCAGCATGTCGATGCACTGGCGCGTGTCGTCCGCGCTCCAGTTGTCGCCGTCCGAGAAGTGGAACGGGTAGATGTTCCACGCGCTCTTCGGGTAATCGGCCTGGATGATGTCCCGGCAGAGCTTGTAGGCGCTGGAGATCATCGTCCCGCCGGACTCGCGGGTGTGGAAGAAGGTGTCCCGGTCCACCTCGCGAGCCACCGCGTCGTGGATGATGTAGCGGGACTCCAGCCCCTTGTACTGGTGGCGCAGCCACGTATCGAGCCAGAAGCTCTCGATGCGGACGATCTCCTTCTGCTCGTCGCCCATCGAGCCCGACACGTCCATCATGTAGATGATGACGGCGTTGGTCTCCGGCAGATCCTGCAGCTTGTAGCTGCGGTAGCGCCGGTCCTCGCGCGTGGGGATGATGACGGGCTTCTTCGGATCGTACGTGCCGGTGGCGATCTGCCGCTTCAGCGCCTGCTTGAAGGTGCGCTTGAAGTGACGCAGCGACTCCGGGCCGGTGGTGTTGATGCCGGTGTACTTGATTCTCTGGGTGACGATCTTCTCGTTGTGCCGGCGCTCGATGTTGGGCAGCTGCAGCTCCTCGCCGAGGATCTGCGCCAGCTCGTCCAGGGTGACGTCCACTTCCAGGGCGTGCTCGCCCTCGCCCTGGCCGGCCTGGCCGTGCCCGTCCCCGGGCTGTACCTGCCCGGGGCCGAGCGTCTGACCCACCTCGCCGTCGCCCTGCCCGACACCGCCCTGCTCCTTGTGTCCGTACTTGAAGCGCGGGATGTCGATGAAGGGGATGGGGATGGAGATGGCATCCTTGCCCTTCTTGCCGAGCATCTCGCCCTTCTGCACGTACTTGCGCAGGTTGGCCTTGATCTTCCCTCGGACGATCGCCTTGAAGCGGGCGTGGTCTTGGTGGATCTTCAGGGACACGCCTACTCCTTCGCGTCGCCGCGGGCGAAGATGCTCGCCACGAAGTTGAGCACGTCCGTGGAGCAGATCTCGCAGTAACCGTAGTTCTTCATCATCCGGTCCTTCACGAGATCGATCTTCTCCTGCGTCTCCTTGTCCACCACGCTGGACACCAGGTTCTTGAGCTTGATGCTGTCCTTCTGATCCTCGAACAGCTTGAGCTCCAGCGCCTTGTGGAGTCGCTCGTTGGTCCGGTAGTTGAAGGTCTTCCCCTCGACGGCGAGCGCGCCGATGTAGTTCATGATCTCGCGGCGGAAGTCGTCCTTGCGGCTCTCGGGGATGTCGATCTTCTCCTCGATGGCGCGCATCAGGCGCTCATCCGGCTCCTCGTAGAGGCCGGTGTACTTGTTCTTGACCTTCTCCTTCTGGGTGTAGGCCTTGATGTTGTCGATGTAGTTGCCGCACAGCTTGCCGATGGCGTCCTCATCGGCGGAGATGGCGCGCTGGACCTCGTTCTTGACGATGTCCTCGTACTCCTGCTTCACGGTGGTGAGCAGCTCCTTGAAGCGCTTGCGGGCGTCCTCGCTGTTGATGAGCGAGTGCGTCTTGAGGCCCGCGTCCAGCTCGTTGAGGACCATGAAGGGGTTGATGCAGCCCTCGCCCTTGTCGCTCACCAGGGCGTTGGAGATCTTGTCCTGGATGTAGCGGGGGCTGATGCCCTCGAGGCCCTCGCGGACGGACTCCTTGCGGAGCTCCTTGATGTTGTCCTCGGTGAAGTTGGGCAGCGTCTTGCCGTTGTAGAGCTTGAGCTTCTGCAGGAGCGACAGGTTGTGCTTCTTGGGCTCCTCCAGGCGCGTCATCACCGCCCACATGGCGGCCATCTCCAGGGTGTGCGGGGCGATGTGCTTGCCCTTGATGGCGCGCGAGTTGAAGTCCTTCTCGTAGATCTTCACCTCCTCGCCCAGCTTGGTGATGTACGGCACGTCGATCTTCACCGTACGGTCACGCAGCGCCTCCATGAACTCGTTGTTCTCGAGCTTCTTGTACTCGGGCTCGTTGGTGTGGCCGATGATGACTTCGTCGATGTCCGTCTGGGGGAACTTCTTCGGCTTGATCTTGTGCTCCTGCGAGGCGCCGAGCAGATCGTAGAGGAAGGCCACGTCCAGCTTGAGCACCTCGACGAACTCGATGATGCCGCGGTTGGCGATGTTGAACTCGCCGTCGAAGTTGAAGGCGCGCGGGTCCGAGTCCGAGCCGTACTCGGCGATCTTCCGGTAGTTGATGTCGCCGGTGAGCTCGGTGGAGTCCTGGTTCTTCTCGTCCTTGGGCTGGAAGGTGCCGACGCCGACGCGGTCCTTCTCGCTGAAGATGAGGCGGTTGACGCGCACGTGGCTCATCACCTTGGCGAAGTCACCCTGGTACTGCGTCATCAGCTCCTTGAAGACGAAGCGGCAGGCGGGGCACAGCTCGCAGCCATCCGGGATGGTGTAGCCGCTGTCGGGAGGGGACAGCTCGGCGAACACCTTGGGGCGCCACTCACGAGGGATGAGGTTGAGCGGCTCCTCGTTCATGGGGCACTTCATCTTCTCCTTGATGACCGTGCCGTCCGGCTGCTTCTTGTCGGTGGTCCAGGAGTAGGTGTACGCGGCACCCTCGGGCGTCTTGGAGTACTCCTCCATGCCCTTCTTGAGCAGGCGGGCGATGGTGGACTTGGAGGAGCCGACGGGGCCGTGCAGGAGGATGACGCGCTTCTCGGTGCCGTAGCCCTGGGCGGCGGACTTGAAGACGTTGACCAGCTTCATCAGCGGCACGTCCAGGCCGAAGATGGCGTCACGGCCGCCGAAGCGCTCATCACTGAAGAAGTGGTAGCGGATGAGCTTCTTCTTGTTGTCGATGTACTCCGTCTTCCCGTGGCTGAGGATCATGTCGTAGATCCTCTGGTAGGCGGTGCGGGTGATCTTGGGATTCTTCCGGACGATCTCGAGGTAGTCCTCGAAAGAGCCCTCCCAGTTGAGCTCCGCGTAGGTCTTCGCGTCCTGCATCGCGGCGATCTTGGAGACCCACGAACCCTTCTCAGCGTCCTTCATGTCTCTCCCTCGAGGCCACCCGAGGGCGCGGGAGTCGCGCACACGAGGGGCCAGAATTTGAACCTGGGGGGCTGGATACCCATTCCGATGCACCCCGCTAGCGGGTCCCAGGCAACAACGCTCCTGGCGCCCCTTCGGGACCCCGCCGCGGAGTGGGACCGCGTGGTCAGCACGTGTCGGAAGTGCCAGTTGGGGGCACCCCCTCCACGGGGTGAAAAGGCATCCTGATTATAAGGACCCCAGTCCCGGCGGGTAGGGTCCAGCGGGTCATCTCCCCATCAGTGAACGTCCGGGACCGGTGGCCGACCGGCTCGGAGGCTCAGTTGTGGGGCAATATCCCCTATGTATGGACATAACGGCGGGGGGGTGTGACGTGCAACCGAGCCTGCTGGAGGGGTAGGGGTGAAGGTAGGACACTCGGCCCATGGGGTTGGAGTGTCGGGCAGTGAGCAGGAGGGGAGGTGGGAAGGGGGCCGGGCAGGGGAGCAGGGGTCGCTTGGTTTTGGGCCCTGCCTGCGTATCCTCCCGCGCCTCCATGGCGTCCGCACTGTCCTCAGTCCCCGCAGCCTCCCCCTCGCCCGAGCCGATGCTGTCGGCGGTGCCCGAGCCCGAGCGTGAGCCGTCCCCGCGGCTGCTGCTCGGGCTGTTGATCGTCGCGGCGCTGGTGCCTCGGCTGGTGGTGTTCCCGGTGAACGAGAACCTGTACGGGGACGCGGTGGCGCGCACGGAGCTGGCCGAGCGCTGGCTGCAGGCGCCGCACTTCATCCGATCATTCAAGGATGGGGCGCTGCAGTTCGGGCCGCTGCACCTGTACATGGTGGGGGCGGCGCTGAAGGTGATCGATCGGGAGCACGCGGGCCGGGCGGTGAGCCTGCTGTTCGGCGTGCTGTCGGTGGTGCCGCTGTTCGCGCTGACGCGGCGCTACTTCGGCTGGCGCGCGGGGCTGTGGGCGGGCCTGGCCTTCTGCGTCTGGGGCATGCACCTGCAGATGTCCACCACGGCGGCCAGCGAGGCGGTGGCGCTGTTCTTCATGCTGAGCGTGTTCGCGCTGTTCTCGCAGGCGCTGGAGGAGAGCCGGTTCGGCCCGCTGTTCGGGGCGGCGGTGGTGCTGAACCTGGCATGCGCGCTGCGCTACGACGCCTGGATGTACATTCCCCTGCTGGCGGTGATGCCGCTGCTGTGGAGGGGGGACAAGGTGGCGGGCGTGACGATGGCCGTGTCCTTCGGCCTGCTGTGCCTGCCGTTTCCGCTGCTGTGGATGCAGGGCAACGAGCTGGCGCACGGCGATCCGCTCTACCCCATCAAGTACATCGACGAGTTCCACAAGAACTGGGTGGCGAGCTCGGGCGGCGGGGGGAAGGACTGGTGGCTGCGTGCCCAGGGACTGGGCTTCTGGCCGGGGACGGCGCTCTTCACGCTCACTCCGGGGGTGGCGCTGCTGGGGATGGCCGGCATGGTGAAGGCGTGGCGCGAGCGGCCGGAGCTGCGCTGGCTGGTGCTGGCGGCGCTGGTGCCCACCGCTTACTACACCTTCCGGGCGGCGGTGCTGCTCGACTTCATGCCGCTGGGGCGCTTCACGGTGACTCAGGTGGTGCTGGTGCTGCCGTTCGTCGCGCTCGGCCTCAAGGCATGCGTGGGGGCGTGGGGGGCAGGGGCGGGCAAGGCGGTGGCGGGGACGAGCCTCGCGCTGGCGGTGACGATGCCCGTGGCGCTGGGCCTCTCTACCTTCCGGGTGGACGGGAGCTGGCGCGACTCGCTGAGGCCCGTGAGCCCGACCTCCACCAATCCGCAGCCGGTGATGCAGGCGGTGCGCTTCATCGAGGCGGAGGTGGCGGAGAAGGGGAAGGCGTTCGTGCTCGACAGCGACGATCGGTACATGGATCTGCAGCTCGGCTTCTTCGTCGGGCTGCCCGAGGCCCGCATGGTGCGGATGCGCTGGGGCGGCTTCCGGCAGCGGGTGGAGACGGAGCGGCCGGAGTACCTCGTGCGCTTCGAGCAGGGCGCGCTCGCGCGGGAGCCCTGGGTGAAGCTGGAGGGGCGCACGCTGAGGCTCGGCGACGTCACCTATGAAGAGGTGGACGGCTTCTCCGCGCCCGTGCACGTCTACCGGCTGCGGCCGTAGCGGCGCCGAGCCCCGCGGGGCTCAGGCCTCCGGGTCGTAGTCGTCCGCATGCCCGTCGGCCACCGAGCGGTGGGCGTCGAGCCAGCCCTGGAGGATGAACTGGGCGGCCACCTGATCGATGACCTGGCGGCGCTTGGCTCGGGAGAGGTCCGCCTCGAGCAGGGTCCGCTCGGCCGCCACCGTGGACAGCCGCTCGTCCCAGAACTCCACCGGCAGGCCGAGCGCCTGGCTCGCCGCGTCGGCGAACTTCCGGGAGGCCTCGGCGCGCGGGCCCTCCGAGCCATCCATGTTGAGGGGCAGCCCCACGACGAGGCGTGAGGCCTCGTGCTCGCGCGCTAGCCCGGCCAGCTCCGCGAGGTCCGCCTTGAGGTTGGTGCGCCGTATCGTGGTGACGGCCTGGGCGGTCAGCCCGAGCCCGTCCGAGACGGCCACCCCGATGGTCTTGGTACCCACGTCGAGGCCCAGCGTGCGCATGGCCGCGGGACTCTAGTCGCAATCTCGCGCCATGGACCGCACCGTCCACGGACAGGGACGGCTCGCCGTCGGCTGGCCAACCTAACCCACTGAATTCGTTGGATGCGGAGCAGGCGAGGGCGTCGGCATCGCCGGTGCAATCGCCCGGTGCGTCCGATGCGCGGCGGCTTGCGACTCCAACCTCTTTCCCGACGCGCGGGAGGCAACATGCTCGACTTCATCAAGAACGCAGTGAACACGCTGGCCGGGCCGATGGCGACCGCGGTCGATTTCGCGGGGGACAAGCTGGGCCTTCCCCCGATGCTGACCAACTCCATCAAGGCGGTGGCCGGGGCGATGACCGGCAACGTGATGATGGCCGCCAGCGGCGCGATGGGCGTCATCTCGGATCTGCAGAAGGATCCGCCGGCCCAGACGGAGTTCTACCCGGCTCGCGACATGTCCAAGGCCCAGGAGGGTTATGCCCCCGCCGGACAGGCCATCTCGACGTCCACCACCGTGAGCTCCCGCCCGGGCAGCACGGCGGGCACCCACGCGGCCAGCACGGCGAGCACGGGCACCCTGGAGCCGAGCATCCTCGAGTACCGGGACGCGCTGCGCACCATCGCCGCCAACTTCGGCATCCTCGACACGCTCTGCGGCAAGAAGAACGAGAAGATCGACGCGCAGACGCTGGCGATGGCCGCGAACCTCTCGACGCTGTCCCCCGAGCTGCGCAAGGCGGCTCGCTTCCTCTGCGCGCACCCCGAGTACCGCAACATGGTGGACACGGCGGGCAAGGGCGGCAGCGTCGATGGCACCATCAGCCAGCTGGACGTGCAGAAGGCGCTGAAGAAGGTGAACGAGGACATCGAGCGCCATGGCGTGCGTCAGCCCGCGCCGTCCACGCCCGCTCCCGCGCCGTCGACTCCGCCGCCCGCGGCCGGTACTCCGCCGGCGGGTACGCCGACGAATCCCGTGGAGACCCGGCCGGAGCCGACGCCGTCCACGCAGTGCCCTCCGGCGACCCCGGCGCCCGGGGCGGGCAGCACGAACTCCGGCAGCGTGAGCGACATCATCAACAACCCGAACATGAGCCTGGAGGAGAAGCTGCAGGCCATCCTCACGCTGATCTCCCGCGACACGGATGACGAGATCCTCGACGTGATGAAGGAGATGTCGAGCGTCCGCGACGAGCGCGCCGGCCTGGGCACCGACGAGAAGAGCCGGGCCCGCGAGGCGAAGCTGGAGACGACGATGGAGCAGCTGAACCTGCGCCTCCAGAAGCTGATGGAGAAGCGCAAGCAGATGTTCGACCTGATGAGCAACATCTCCTCGAAGTTCAACGAGATGGCCAAGCAGGCCATCCAGAACATGGGCCGGGCCTGAGCCGCCATGGGACGCGTCATCAAGTACCAGGGAGACAGGACGATGGAGATCCGGACCGAGACCGTGGAGAAGCTGAAGGCGTTCGCGCGGGGCCAGGCGACGTGGGCGGAGGTGGAGGGGATGAGCTTCGAGGAGGCGAAATCCATCGCGCAGGTGGGCTGTGAGCTCGCCGCGGCGGGGCGCTACCAGGAGGCGCGCATCCTCTTCGAGGGGCTGGTGGAGGGCAACCCGAAGGACGCGGCCAGCCGGGCGGCGCTCGGCACCGTGTACCAGAAGCTGGGCCGGCTGCAGGACGCCATCAGCGAGTACAGCGCCGCGCTCGAGCGCGATCCGCGCAACCCCGTGGCCCTCGTCAACCGCGGTGAGCTGTACCTGCGGCAGGGCAACCGGCAGGGCTTCACGGACGTGACCCAGGCCGTGGAGGCGGATCCGCACGGCGAGACGTCGGCGGGCCGTCGGGCCCGGGCGCTGGTGAAGGCCATCACGCTCGTGGCGGTGGAGAAGATGAAGGAGAGCCCGCAGGCGTAGCGCTTGCGGCTGGGGGAAGGGGGGTGATCGGGTGATCGCCGGGCTCGAGGGGAGGGCTCGGCGGCAGCGCTCGGTGGGTGGGCCCGTGAGGGACATGGGCCATGCGAGGGCCCACCCGCCGACGCTGATTCAAGGCACGGAGATGTCGGCGACGCGCTCGCCGATGGGCGGGTGGGTCAGGCCCTTGATGACCACCCATCGAGGAGGCTCGGGGTCCATCTTGTTCAACCTCGCGGCCTTCACCAGCATCTGGCGGAACGTGGCGGGGTCGTTCGTCAGGCGCAGCGCGTAGCGGTCGGCCTCGCGCTCGCGCTCGCGGGAGAACGCCGCGGAGACGGGCGCGGACACCGTCATCACCACGTAGATCAGCAAGGGGATGAGCGGCAGCGTGCGCGTGTCCGCGAACCGGGTGGTGCCGAACCAGCCGCGCGCCGCCGACAGCTTCAGGAGCCTGTCGATCGCGAAGAGGAAGGCGACCAGCGCCACGGAGGAGGCGATGCGGCTCGGCCACTGGGACTCGTTCACGTGGCCCGCCTCGTGCGCGACGGCCGCGAGGATCTCCCCCTCGGTGAACTCCCGGAGCAGCACGTCGTTGAGCACGATGGTGCGCGTGGGGCCCTGGCCGGCGAAGTAGGCCTGGACGCGGTTGGAGGCAACGGACGTCTTCTCCACCAGCACGTCGGCGAAGGCGATGTTCGCGCGGGCCATCAGCTCGGTGAGGTGGGTGCGCAGGGGACCGGCCTCCAGCGGCGTCTGATCGTAGAAGGCGCGGCTGCGGTACGGGTCGAGCGCGGAAGCCACCAACATCAGTAGAGCCACGGGCACGCCCAGCACCAGCCACCAGCGCCGGAGCCGCCGCGCCAGGCCGTACAGGCCGAGGACCAGGGCGGAGACGACGATGACACTGGCCAGGAGCTCCTTGAGCTCGTCTCGCGCGTACGTCAGCGGCGTGTGCGTGGACATGCCGTATTGGTGCTCGAGGATGTAGCCGAAGTAGAAGTCGCTCGGAGCGGTGACGAGCTTCAGGCTGAAGTCCACGCAGAGTGCGAAGAGCAGCGCCGTTCCCCAGCCGGGCTCTCCCCAGAGCCTGTCCATCGCGCTGAGGAACACGCGGCTGACCGGCGCGGTGCGCAGGAAGCCCAGTCGGGAGCCGAGCCAGGCGGCCGAGGACTGGGCGAGGCGGTAGAAGGGCTTGTTCAGCGGCCCGAGCGCCAGCGCCAGGAACCCCACGTAGACGAAGGGGTTCACCGCGGCACGGATGTAGTACGGCAGGCTGTACGCCTTGATCTCCGCGAGCTGCGCGGGCGTGAAGATGGGCTCCATGGGCGGGGAGAGGCTATGCCGGCTCCGCCCTGTGTGCCCAGATGCACCCCGCGTGACATGCGGGGCGCCTTCGTGGCGCGTCAGGTCGGCAGGGGGCAGCACCGTGGTATAGGCGCAACCCACTCGATACCCGTTTGAGGAGTTCCTGATGCGCTTCGTGCTTCCCCTGGTCGCACTGCTGGTCACGGCCGGCCCTGCACTCGCCGATGATTCCACCCGCGTCGCCCCGAAGGAGCCTACCGGCGCTCCTCCGAAGGCGGCCGCTCCCGAGGCGGGACCGGCGCTGCGCTTCGCCTGGCCCTCTCCGTCTCGGGTGAAGGTGACCGAGCGCATCCTCAAGAAGGGCAAGCGCTCGGTGGTGAGCTACGACGCGGTGTTGTCGGCGCGGTCGGGCGGTGGGTACGAGGTGAAGATCGACAAGTTCCAGTTCCTGGAGATGGAGGGGCGCGACCTCACCCAGGGTCCGCTGCCCCCGGAGCTCAAGGCGGCCGCAGCCATCGCGAGTGCCCTCCCCACGCTGGTGATCTCCGCTGACGGAGAGGTGTCGGACGTGGTGGGGATGGAGGAGGTCATCGAACGCACCACCGCGCTCGTCCCCGAGGAGAAGGGCATGCGCGACCAGGTGCGCAGGACGCTCTCGCAGCCGGCGATGATGCAGATGATGAAGCAGCGGGTGGGTGACTTCTGGAGCACGTGGGTGGGCGCGTGGGTCGGCGCCGATCTGGCCGCTGGCGAGAAGCGCACCGGCACGGTGCCGATGCAGCTGCCCTCGGGGAGCGTGGACAGCCAGGTGACGATGCACCACCGCGGGTCGGATCCGGCCTACAAGGGCTCGGTGCACCTGGAGGTGGAGACGGTGCTCGAGGGTGAGCCCTTCCGCAAGGCGATGGCAGGTCTGGTCTCCCAGATGATTCAGTCCTCCGCCGCCAAGGACCAGGCGCCGGACATCGACAAGATGCTCAAGTCGGCGCGCCGCGTCTCCACCGTGGAGGTGGTGACCGATCCCGCCACCCTGCGGCCCTACCGCGCGCGCATGGCGCAGGTGACGAAGCTGCTGATGGAGGGCCAGGAGCGCGAGGAGCGCGAGGAGCGTGAGTACAGCTTCGCGTGGCCCACGAAGGAGAGCGGCAAGCGCCGCTGAGCCGAGAGCTGGATCGGCAGTCCCACTTCCGATAGCCGAGCCCATTCGAGAGCCGTGACGAGGGAGACTTCATGAGAAGGCGGTGTTTGACGTTGTGCCTGCTGCTCGCGCTGGCCGCTTGCAAGGAAGACGATGACGCCACTCCGGATGGGGGCAGTACCTCGGATGGGGGCGGCACCTCGGATGGGGGCGGCACCTCGGATGGGGGCGGCACCTCGGATGGGGGTAGTACCTCGGATGGGGGCGGCACCTCGGATGGGGGTGGCATTCCGGATGGGGGTGGCATTCCGGATGGGGGTGGCATTCCGGATGGGGGCGGCATCCCGGATGGGGGCAGCACTTCGGATGGAGGCACCCACCAGGAGCCGCCCTTCACGAGGCTCACGCTCGATGGGACGGCCAACGAGCTCCAGCCGCTGGCCCTCGCGGTCGGGCCGGGAGACGTGCTCGGCGTGGCGTACTTCTCTCGCGTCACTCCCACCTCGGCCGACTACGAGATCCGTTACATCCAGGTGGACAACGGACAGGTCTCCGCCACCGAGAAGGTGGCCACCGTGCAGCGCGTGTATGGGCTGTCGCTCGCGTTCGACTCGAACGGCCGGCCGGCGGTGGCCTACCTGGGAGGCGGGAGCGATCAGTCGGTCTTCTGGCTCCAGAGCGACACGGCGGTGGCCTTCCGTACTGGCTCGAACCAGTGGACGGAGAGCGTCGCGGTGAGGCTGAGCAACGAGGCTCTCTCGGGCAATCCCGTGAGTGACAGCGGCTTCCTGGTGGGGCTCAATCCCTCCCTCGTCTTCCAGGGCACGCAGGCCATCGTGGCGTACCGGGACGGGCACAACGGCCAGTTCCCGCAGCAGGACTGGGCCGGCAGCGATCTCGAGGCCGTCACCGGCGCTCCCGGGAGCTGGTCGCCTCGCATCGTGGCGGCCGGCGGCAACAACAGGCAGGCCTATGGCGGCCACATCTCCATGGTGATGGCCGACGGGCAGCCGGCGCTGGTGCACGACCAGATGTTTGGCGGCGCGGATGGCTCGGGGGCCAACGTCCTGTTCCAGCGGCGTAACGCGGATGGCTCGTGGACGCAGCCCCTCCAGGTGCAGTCGGTGTCCAACACGCAGCGGGGCGCATCCCTGGCGTGGGACCCGATGCGGGGCTTTGGCATCGCGGTGCTGGAGCGCTCCGTCAATCGGCTCACCTTCACCGAGTGCACGGGCACCACGGCGACGGAGTGCACCGTGGCCGCCGACTGGACGACGCCGGATCCCGTCTACGAGTCGGGTACGGGCGGCTGGTACCCGTCGCTGGCCATCGATCCTCGGACGCACGAGCCGTCCATCGCCTTCTACATCTGCTCGTACACGGCCGGGGCGAATGAGAACTCCTGCAAGCCGAGCGATGATGAGCTGCGTGTCACCACCCGCAGCCAGAGCATCTGGCGGGAGGTGCTGGTGGACAGCGAGGGCGGTTGGATGCCGAAGATGGCGTACCTCTCCACGGGCCGGCGCGTCATTGCCTACCGCTTGCCGGCCAATGGCTCGCTGATGCTCGCCCTGGAGCGATGAGGGCGGACGCGAGTGGCTCAGCGCCCGCCGCCAGTCGGAGGTCGGGCGCTCAGGCCGCCGCGCTCACCGGAGTCCACGCCCCTCGGGAGGCGCTCAGGCAGTCCCCGAGGAAGCGCAGGTAGCAGTCCAGCCCCCTGGAGCCGATGGCCGCCAGCCTGCGGGCCCGCTCTGGCTGCGGCGCCAGGGCCTCCTCCATCATCCGCTCGTTGAGCGCCGTGTGCCCGACGTCCACCGCGGCATGCTCGTTGAGGAAGGACAGCTGCTCCATGGCGTCGCGGCCGAGCACCCGAGTGACCTGCTCGAGGATCTTCGGCACCAGCTCCACCGCCAGGTAGCCCACCTCGTACTCGATGGCCGCCTGGCCGATGGGCAGCTCGCTCGTGATGGTGTCGTCATGCAGCTGGCGGTAGGCCCGCATGGCGTCCGTGGGCGGCTGGGCAATCAAGGCCTCCGCGTCGAGCTGCTGCTCGTAGCGCCGGTTCCAGCGGCGCACCAGCACCCGCGTGTCCTCGATGGTCATCAGGTGGTGTCCCGCCTCGTGCCGCGAGTGGGTGATGAGCCCCTGCCCGAGCTTCTCCATCCCGAGCGCGATGCAGCGCTCGCCCGCGCCGCGGATCCATCCCTCCACCGGCTCGGTCATGTACGCACCGCGCGCGGACCACTCGATCATGAAGCGCTCCAGCAGCGCGGGGGAGATGTCCGGGGACAGCAGGGCTCGCACCGTGGGCTCCGTCTCCAGGCGGGCTCGGGTCTCCATCACGTGAGGCAGGTACAGCGTCTTCATCAGGTTCATGACTGCTCCTTCTCGGGTGGGGTGGGCAGACGGCCTGCTGTCTGCGTGTGGATGTGCTCCAGGAATTCGGGGACGAGCTCCGCGGAGATGAGCCAGAGGTACGGCTGCGCGCCGCCGTGCGCGTCCGCCGGGGAGGCTTCCGAGGCGTGGCTGTCGAGTCCGTCCTCCTGCATGAGGACGAAGGTGTCTCGGCCCCGGCTGGCGTACCATCCGCGCGCCGCGTCCAGCAGCGCCTGGCGGGCCTCTGGCTCCTCGGGAGCCAGTGGAAACAGGCGCATGGCGTCCAGCAGGCGGAAGGGGTTGGAGCCGCGCTGGCCTACCTCCAGCACCGCCGCCGCGAGAGGTCTGCCCCCATGGCGGGCGACCAGGATGTGACGCTCCCGCTCCAGCCTGGCCTCACGCCAGGCTCCGGTCGCGGCTCCCAGATCCAGGGACTCCAGGCTCAGATCCAGGGCTTCGATGTAGCTGGCGGGACGGATGCGGGCGAGCTCGCTGGCCAGCAGCGTCAGCTCGCCAGGCGTCGCCGGACCGACCGACAGTCCCTCCGAGAGCGCGCGGCCGGGCGCCGCGCAGGAGACATCCACCATCCGCAGGGGGAGCAGCAGCGTCCGACCCGTGCCTTCCATCCTCCGCGCGAAGCCGGCGTGCGCGCGGTGGACGAACGGCACCGTCCCCTCGATATAGGCGCCCAGCCAGCGGAAGCCGGGATCGCTCTGCGCGTGCTCCACCGTGCGGACATAGAGGTCCCGGAGGACTTCACCCGTGGAGCCCGGGCGCGGAGGGCTGCCCGGCCGCTTCGCCAGCTGGTGCACCAGCCACATCGAGCGGTACGGCTTCATGGAGGCGAGCGTCCCCTCCACGCCGCGAGTGGAAGGCCATGCCGTCAGACACATCAGGTGCGGCAGGCTCGCGGCCCGCTTCCCGAGCTCGAGGAAGCTCGTGCGCTGGTCCTCGAACGCTTCGGCCGAGTGGCTCGCGAGGCTGAAGTAGCCCGAGTCGATGAAGAGCTGCCACAGCGGCTCCACCCAGCTTCCATCGGTCCGCGTGGCGGGGCAGAGCGAGCCCGTGACGAGCTCCCTCCAGCGCTCCGTGTCGAGCTCGGTGAGCGGCTCCACGCGCAGGCCACAGACGTTCGTTCCCTCCGGAGTGGCCGACACGTGACGGACCTCCGCGCGCAGGCGGATGGGTTGCCCGTCCTCCGTGACGAGCACGCTGGACGGCAGCACCCGTCCAGGCTCGAGCCACTCCCCGGGCAGGAGCCGCACACCCAGCCCACCAAAGGAGACATCGAGCACCTCTCGCTCCCGCCCGGGCCAGGTGGGGAGCGGCAGATGGAGGCGTGTGGCGGGCGGCGGCGGGACACGCCGGTGCTGCCTGTGGCGGACGCGGACAAGGCGCTCCGGCAGCGGCGTCCGGAGCCGCTCCTCCTCCCAGGTGCCCTCCTGCAGGCGCAGGCGGTAGACCGAGTTGTAGCCCGCAACCTCGGCCTCGCACGGGAACGTGCCGCCCCGCTCGGCAGGTGCGGCGCAGCGCCAGTGGAGGCTCCTGGCCTTGAGATCGACCTGCTCCAGCACCAGGCGGGTCGCCCGGCCGCCCCGGCGCAGGAGGCCCCGCCCCCCCAGGGACACCGCCGTCATGAGCGCCAGCTGGATGCGCTCCGGCTCGACGAGCTCCTCCTGGACGCGCGGTGTGCCGCGAGCCTCATCGGGTACGGTGGTGCCGCGCGGATCCGGCTGCGTCCGTGGCTCTTCGATGAAAGCGTGGGCCCCGAGGTGCGGTGACATGGTGTGCATTCCCTGTGGGGACGACCGGATGTGCTCGTCCTTCTGGGGGCCGGCTTCAGCACGGGGCGTGCCAGCTGGCTCTCACCGCGCTCGCGGGCGCTGGAGCCCTGCTCAGGGCCACCATCACAGCGCTGGAGTGGAATGATGCAACCCACCTGCGTGCGGCAGGGGAGGGAGGGAGTCACGGGCGCTCGGGGGCGCGTGGTGAGACTACGCAGCCGCGTGTTCGCGACACGCTCGGCTCACCCCGGCGGCGCTCCCGTGCTTTCTCCGTTACTTCTCGCGGAGCGGCCTTCCGCCGCTCAGAAGACGATGAGGCCCGCTTCGACCAGCAGAGCCTGGAGCTTCTTCGTGTATTCGCTCTTGGCCTTCTGGTACTCGAACGTACCGGAGATGGTGGGCGGGAAGTCCTCGCGCTGCGGGGGCCCTTCTGCTGGAGGCGGTCCAGGCGAACCTGGGCCGGGATCCGGAAGTCGCGAAGCTCGTCCGACGCCTTGAGCACCTTGTCGTTGCGCACGATGCCCGAGAGCTGCGAGGCGGCACGGCGCGCGGGGGTGGACTCGAACTGAGCCCGGAGGTGGGCCGTCTGGGCGGTGGGCGCTTGATCGCCGTCCGCTGAGCCACGGGGTGGACGCGGTGGAGGTGGGACGCAGGGAACGGTTCGTCAGCGAAGGGGCGGCGAGGCGGGACATGGTGTGCTTCGTGGGAAGTGGGCGAGTGGTCCCACTGGCGAGTGAGCCTCGGACGTGCTGGCGACGGCAGGGAGGCCTACTTCCCTGCACGCGGAGGAGGCGCCTCCTCGAACACGTACTCGTGCTGGGCGTCGCGAGTGATGAGCTGTCGCTTGCCACCCTGGCTTGAGACGACGAACTCCAGGCCCTCGAGGCCCGGCTCGATGGTCGAGAACGAGAGGGTACCGTCCTCGTTCCTACGCGAGCCCATCGCGCTCTTCCACTCGCCCAGATCGAACACCGTGCGGGTGCCCTGCGTGCGCACCGTGAGGGTGCCCAGCGCGTCGTTCCGGTAGTGCGCGGCGAGCTCCTTCACGGCCGCGGCATCCGGGGGCACGGTGACGCGCTCGCGGGAGGCCTTCACCAGGGCGCGCAGCTGCTGCGCCGCGGCGCGCACGTCGTCCTCCGCCTCGGGCTGGCCGTCGAAGAGCACCTCGAGCAGCCTGCGCATGAAGGGGCGACGCATGCGGACGCCGGCGTCCGAGTTCGTGAGGATGACGGCGCCCACGCCGTGCTCGGGCAGCCAGAGCATGTCGCTGTGGTGGCCGAACAAGTCACCGCCGTGGTGCACCACCTTCACGCCCCACGTCGTGTCCACCGCGAGCCCCATGCCGTAGGTGCGGTCCGCTCCCGCCAGCACCTGCGGTGCGTAGCGCGCGAGCAGGTTCTGCTCCGAGACGAGCTGCCGGCCATCGGGCAGCTTGCCCCTGGCCAGCTCCAGCTGCACGTAGCGCGACAGGTCGCGCGCGCTGGTCCACACGCCGCCCGCGGGGCGCACGAAGATGACGGAGGTGTTCAGGGACATGGGCATCACCGTCGTGCGGCCCTCCAGATCCAGCCCGTGCGCGCTCGCGTGGTTGGTGCTCTGCGCGCGCTTGAAGTCGAACGTGGTGCCGCGCATGCCGAGCGGCTCGAACAGCTCGCGCGTCATCGCCGCGTCGTAGGCCGCGCCTGGCTCGCGGTCCGGGTAGGCGAGGTGCCCGGCGACGTAGCCGGCGGCCGCGGCCATCAGGTTGCTGTACTGGAACACCTCGCCGAAGCGGCTGGTGGGCTGCATGGTGCCCAGCAGCTTCATGGCGGAGGCGGGCGTGGCACGCTCCCACTCGAAGAGCCACTCCATGTCCTGGCGCGGCATGCCGGTGCACGCGCACACCAGGTGGCGCACCTGCACGCGGGCCGTCGTGTCCGGGTCGCCCAGCTTGAAGCTCGGGTCCACCTCCACGACGGGCTGCTCCCAGCGCAGCTTGCCGGCATCCACGAGTCGGGCCAGCAGCAGCGTCGTCATCGCCTTGGTGTTGGAGGCGGCCAGGAAGAGCGTGTCGGCGTCCACCGGCTGCGGCTTGCCGAGCTCGCGCACTCCGTGGCCTCCCTCGAAGACGACCTTGCCCCCGTCGATGAGGCTGATGGCCACGCCGGGGACGTCCAACTCGCGCGCCGCCTTCGCCACGAACTCGCGCATCTTCGCCACGCGCTCCGCATCCAGCGGGTGCGGCGTCTTCCCGGCGAAGGACTCGCGCTGGTAGCCGGCGGGGCGCAGGCTGGTGAGCACCTGCCCGAAGGGCGCGCGTCGCCGCTCGATCGTGGGCTCGCTGGCGTCCAGCAGCACCACCGTCCACGCCTTGCCCGCCCGAAGCGCGAAGGCCCGCACCACTCGCCGCTCGTTGGGCGAGGTCTCGTAGATGTATACCCTGCGCTCCTGCCAGCCGTTGCGCCCGGGCTCCTCCATCTCCACCTCCAGCGGCCGCTTCATCTCCGGCTTGTGCACCTTCCACGCCGCGGCCACGGCGGCATTGGCGTCGGTCGCGCTCACGTCGACGAGCGCCACGTGCGTGTCCTGCTCCGGCGGGCTCAGCTCCACGGACGACTCGCGCATGCGCAGCGACCAGCCTCCCGGCGCGGTGAAGGTGGCTCCAGCGGGAGTGGCCCGAGGAGCGTCGGCCTCCAGAACCTGAGGAGCGGGTGGCGCGGCGACGGGCGCGGGCGCGGGCGCTGCAGCCTCCGCGGCTGGCGGCGGCGGGGTAGGGGAGGGCGGCGGCGCGGAGGCGCACGCGGTGAGCAGGAGCCCTAGCACTGTGGGTGCGGCGATGGTGCGTCCGGTCATGGAATGGCCCTCGAGGTGCGTGGAGCGGTGCACCCTACCAGCGCCGCCGAGGCATTCAACGCGTGGCAAGTCCGCGCAGCACCTCGTTGGCACTCGTGAGGGAGCGGCGGAGCGGCCCCGCTGCGTGGTGGCTCGATCGGCTATGCTCGGGACGCGATTGCTGGGTTAGGGCTCAGGGGGGCTTTTGAGCAACGACGCTTCGAGGACATCCGCCACACCACCCACCGAGACACCCTGGGCGCTCGCGCAGCGCCTGGTGGAGCAGGGCCTGCCGGTCACCACCGTGCGCGAGCGGCTGCTGCGGTCGGGCCTCCCGGAAGAGGACGTGACGACCCTGCTGCGCGCGCTCAGCCTGAAGTCCGTGGCGGGCCCGGGGGAGAGGGGTGGACCGGATCAGCAGCCCAACGAGTTGGGCGTCCTGGTGGGCATGGTGAAGGCGGGGCTCGCCGCGAATGCCTTGCTCGCCACGGGAGAGGCCGGAGCGGGGAAGCGGATGCTCGACGATCTGATGGGCGTGACGAACAGCTTCATGGGCGGAGCGCTGGTCGATGCTCCCGTGGTGCCATCCCAGCCGAACGTCACGAGCTCGGATTCGGCGGCCCCGGAGGTGGCTCGCTTCGAGGTGGCGGACGGCTCGCCACGCTGTCGGGTGCATCCCCAGCTGCCCTCGGTGGGCACCTGCCGGCGCTGCGGTGCTTTGGCATGTTACACCTGTGCTCCGAGGAAGGGCTTCGGCGGCACCGCGTTCTGCGCCGCATGCGAGCAGCATCCCGCGGTGCACGAAGCACGGGTGAGGAAGGTCGCTCGCGGCCTCGCGGTGACGGTGGGGCTGGAGGTCGTGCTGCTCCTGTTCATCGCTCCGCTGCTCGGCACGCTCCCGCTTTCGGAAAAACTCCCCGTTCCCTCCGAGGTCGCACTGAGCCTTCCCTTCGCCGCGCTGGCACTGGCGCAGTGGTTCGTGCGCCACCCGTGGCCAGGGGCGGTGGGGGCCGTCCTCTCGGGCGGGCTGATGCTCGCCACGCTCTTCGACTCCCAGAACGAGGTGCCCGCTGAGCTCCTCCTGCTCCTGCTGGCGCCGATGGCCGCCATGCTCTTCGCGCTCGAGCGGCTGACCGTTCGGCGCAAGGCATGGCGTTCGGTGCCGGGCGCGAAGGTGGCCTGAAGCGCCTCCCGGGTTGAGGTTCCGAGGGCTTCGCGCTGGACGCGTCCGCCCTGGGCTTCCAGGGGGCTGGTGTCGACGACCGCACCGTTCGTAGAGTGGCTCCCGGTGGCTCACGTCACCGCTCTCGACGAGTCACGCCCATGATGATGCGCTATCGCGTGCTGAAGCGACGCTTTGACGGAGCTGCCTTCCTGGCGGACTGGAAGGCGAAGGTTCAGCAAGACAAGAGGGACCTCAAGCAGCACGCGAGGGCCATCTTCTGGCTCAACGGGCCGTTTGCGCTCCTCTACGCCCTGCCACTCTCGGCGGGACTGCGGCTGATGGGAGTCTTCGAGGCCCTCGTCTCAGGGGCACGACAGGTCGAGGCGACCGAGCTCGAAGGAACCGAAGGCGAGCTCCGACAGCAGCTGCTTGCGGGACGAATCCAAGGGACAGACCTCGTCCTGGTCGATGGCGGATGGCAGTCATTTGCCGATACCGCGCTCTTCGAGGACACCTGCGACGAGGCGCAGCGCCGGAATCGGTGGTGGACCTGGCTCTCCTGGAGCCTCTCGATGCTGCTCGGGATCGCGCTCATCGTGGCCCTCATATGGGGCCTCTTCGCCCTCCCTGGCTGGCTCATGTCCGTCGACTAAAGGAGGTCCGAAGAAGTGTCTGCACCCTGGAGACAGGCCCCGTGTCCTGGGAACGGTCCAGCCAGGGAGGCCGCCCTGTGCGCGGACCGCTGGCGAACTGGTATGACAAGCAGACCAGTTCGGACAGCGTGAGCCCGGCAGGAGGGCGGACCGGACGCGGGGGCGGACTCGGACTCGGAGCTACATGGCCGAGGCAGGTGCGGTGTGCGGCGAGGCGGTCGGGTCAGGGCCGCTCCGCCTGCCCACCGGTATCGCCCAGGACCTCCGCGAGGAAGGCTTGCAGGGAGCTCTCCGCGCGTCGGGCTGCCGCGGGGTTGTAGAGGATCCCCGCCTGAGGCCTGTTCGCGCCTGGGAACGTGAAGGCGTGCATGGCGTGGCCGTAGGCATGGAGCTGCCAGTCGGCCTGGGCCTCCGTCAGCTCCCGAGCGATCGCCAGCACATCCGCGGGCGGGGCCACCGGATCCTCCCAGCCGTGGAGGATGAGCACCCGGGCCGCCATGGGCGCCTGCGGCCCCAGCCTGGGCGGATGGAGCATGCCGTGTACGCTCACTACGCCCTTCAGGCCGGGCGGGACACTCCGCGCGAGATCCAGGACACAGAGCCCGCCGAAGCAATAACCGAGCGCCGCGATGCGGTCCGGGTCGACGAGGGGGTGTCTCCTGGCGGCGGCCAGTCCCGCTTCGAGCCGTCTGCGCAGCAGGCCCCGGTCCTCCAGGAAGGGCGCCATCAGCCGGGAGTTGTCGTCCGTCTCGCCGCCTCGGACGCCCTTGCCATACACATCGATGGCGAAGCCGAGGTAGCCCTGGTGAGCCATCCGCTCCGTCAAGGCGCGGATGCTCTCGTTCTGTCCGTCCCAGGCATGGGCGACGAGGACGCAAGGGAGCCGGGAACGGCTCGACTCCGCGTGAGCGACGTAGGCCTGGCAGACGGTCTCGCCCTCGGGGTAGTCGAGAAACCCGGTGCGGAGCGGTGGAGACGTGGGGTGTGACATCCGATGGTCCCTCTCGGTCTGGAGAGGGGGGCAGGCTAGCGGCGCTCGGCGCGGTCGTATTGAACGAACGCGACATGGTCGAGGCGGTCAGAGGAAGTGAGCCAGTCCCTCGGGAGCGGCGTTCGGATCCCGGGTGAAGTGCGCGGCCATGGGGGACATGGCCGAGCGCGCGTACTGACCGGGCGTCACGCCCAGGTACTGCCGCCACGAGCGGATCCGGTGGGCCTGGTCACTGTAGCCGTCGAGCGGATCGCCCGTGCCCGTCTGGGCCGCATGCAGGCTCGTCTGGATCCGCTGGAGGGTGACCAGACGCTTCGGGCTGTGGCCCACGTACGACTGGAACCAGCGCTCGAGCTGGCGCCGCGACACCGCCGCCGCGGAGGCCGCGGCATCGACCCGCGTCGTCCGCAGGAGCGCCTCGCAGGCACGCGAGAGCCGCTCGACCTCCGTGGACGGCCGGATCGCCGCCAGTCGGTGGAGCAGCCACTGGTCCAGGCGCGCGGCGACCAGGTGCGGCTCCCAGGCTCCAGAGAGATCCTCGCGCAGGCGTCGCGCCACGCCGTCCCCCAGCACGGAGCCCAGCTCGAGCTGGTTGTCGCTGGCCGCCAGCCCTGTCCGAGGGAAGAGGCGGGCCAGCCCATGGGCCCTGAGCATGACCATGACGAAGGAGCAGCCCTCGCCAGAAGTCCACGAGCGCGGTTGGCTCTGGATGCCCAGCAGGGAGGCCTGGGGCCCGCCCACCGCGAACTCCCCCGTGCACGGCCGGCCGAAGTTGATCGTCAGCACGGCGGCGGCATGAGGGGTCGTGCGGATGGGCTGGCCCGCGTAGACGCCGTCCAGGTCCTCGATGAACCAGTAGCCCATCACCCAGGGGGCGAGCGCCGGTGTCGGAGGAATCCCGAGCAGGAGCATCGCGGGAGCCTACAACGCCCGGGCGCGCGGGGCCGCGCGTCGAGCGCCTTGCAGCCAGTCCGCCGCGTGCGTGTGTCCCGGTTCCCGTCCCCACGCGCTCATGAGGCTCCCAGCGGCAATCGGCGCTCCGGGGCGGGCCCGCTGTCTCCTGACGGGACGCCCCGCCTTCGGCTCGAAGAGCCCGTGTGCTCCACGCCATGCGCGAGCTGGAAGAGCCTCCGGGCGATCAAGAGCAGCCAGAGCCACATCGGCACGAGCGAGAGGAGCGACAGGACGATGCCGAGCTTCCCCGCGGAGGCTGGCACCACGCTCAGCGCGCCGAACACGAGCCCGGTGAGGGCCGTCGCCTTGCCGAACACCTGGCTGCGCAGCATGACCGTGGCAGTGATCAAGATGACGATGGCGCCGAGGACATAGCTCACATTGAAGGCGCTCCCCTGCCAGGTCGCGATCATCGCTTGACCCGCGGCCAGGGCCATCAGCCGCTCCTGCTCCGTGGCGGCGGCGGCGTACTGCTTGCTGAGCGCGAGCAGCTCGAATGCCGTGTTCGAGCCGAGGTACGTCGTGATCGCCACGAGCTCCGCGCTCACGGCGACGGTCATCCACGTGGGACTGACCTCTCGGAGGGCCACGTAGAGAGCCAGGAACATGAGCCCCAGGAGGACATTGTCGACCATCAGCAGGAGGTCCATGTCGACCAGCGCGATGAAGCTGTGAGCGCGAAACAGCGCGAACCAGCCCTCCACCGTGTCCGGCGGCGGCCAGAGCACGTAGATGGCAATCTGGAAGGGAACCAGCGCGAGGACAGCGATGGCCGCCACCGCGCCTGCCCTGTAGAGAGGCCGCCAAGAGGTGTTCATGCCCATGTGCCCTATGGGCCGCGGTTCTCCCGCACCGTCTCCGCGGTCTGGCCCAGCTCTCCCGCGAGCAGCACGATGAGGTCATCCAGCGACACCATGCCGATGGCCTTCCCGTCGACATCGATGACCGGGAGGCGGCGCACTCCCATCTGGCGCATGGTGAACGCCGCCTCATCGATCCGGTCGCTCACTCGGACGACGACGGGGTTGGCGCTCATTACCTCCTGGATGGAAGTAGCGCGCGGATCCCTCCGTCCCGCAAGGACCCGGCAGACGATGTCCCGGTCCGTCAGGATGCCGATCGGTATACCCGGCTCGTCCACGATGACGAGGGCGCCCACGTGCTGCTGAGCCATTTTCTCCGCGGCAACCTGGACCGTCTCAGTTGCCAGGGCTACGGCCATGGGTTTCCGACAGAAGCGTTCGAGTGACATGCCGCAAGCTAGAGCAGGGCGTGTCCGGGCAGGAGTGTCCATCAGGGGAGAGGATCTGTTCGGTTTGAAGCCCCGCTCGATCGACGTCAGTCGCGTCCGTGCGGCACGCCAGGGACACCCATCTCCTCAGGAGTAGCCATGATCAATTCTCGTTGGAGACGTTATTGAGTTTAGCGGCGTCGTAACTCTCCTTCGCCTGCTTGATGGTCTCCTTGGGAGGCAGCAGAAGCGCCCGGAGCTCAGGAGGCACTGGGTGCGAGTCGCTGGCAACCTCCTTCGTGTTACCCGTCGTCTTCTTGATGTGGACCGGGTCAGGGCCCTGCGCGACGTCATGGTCCGCCGTCATGTGCGCATGCAGGACGTGCCCGGTCATGTTGTTGAGCCGCACCCTGATCGAGTAGCCGCCGTTCTTGTCGGAACTCGTCATGTAGACGTTCATGAGCTCCGCCACGCTGATCTCGTTGTTCGTGACGAGCTCTTCGACGGATGCAACCCTGGTCGAGAGCTTCCAGTCGGGCGTCTTCTTCGTCTCGTCTTCCTTCTGGAGCTTCTCGCGCTTCTCACGGTGGGTCGGATGATCGTAATTCTTCCGATTGTAGGCGTCGCGCAGGGTGACCGCGTCGAGGTTGTGTGTTGTCGCGACCTTGTCGAAGATCCCCTTCGCCAAGGGTGCGCCGTTGCGCTTCTTCTGAAGTTCCTCGAGCGCCTTGTCCAAAGCCTCCTGCCCGCCCTGCGAGCCCTTTCCGGGCATGCGCCGGAGGGGGAGTGACGACGAGCCCGAGGCGCTCTGCTGCGCCACGTGGGCCACCTCGTGCGCGATGACATGACGGCCCTCGGCCGTGGCGGGATTGTACTCGCCCCGCTGGAAGAACAGATCCTGGCCGACCGTGAAGGCGCGTGCGCCCAGCGAGCGGCTGAGGCCGTGGGCCCGCTCGTCCAGATGGACGCGGACACCGCCCAGCTCCAGGCCCAGCGCCTGCTCCAGCGGCGCACGGAGGCTGCCCACCAGCGGCTGCCCCTGGCCCCGCGCGGCATGGATGGCGCGCTCGGTGCCGGCGTCCACGGGGCCCTCGAGGCCTGGGCTGGCGGTGGACGCCGCGCTGGAGACGGCCCGTCCGTGCCCGAGGGCCGCCTCGGCCAGTCGGTCTGCCTCCTGCTCGGACGCGGCGTCACCGCGGACCTCGATCCGTCCGCGCAGCTCCGCGCGCGTGGGGATGCGATCGAGCCGGTGGCCGCGCCGCTCGAGCTCCGCGGTGGCGGCGGGGAGCAGGGGGGCGGCCTCTCGAGGCGCATCCCACCGCGCCATCGCGGGACGGTCAGCCTGGGGGCGACGAACTCCTGGAGCGCGTTGCGGGGGTGTCCGGTTCATGGCTCCCGGGATGGTACACTCCTCCTGGGCTCCCGGGCGCGTCCGGAGGAGCGAGCTACCCCAAATCGACCGGCGCGTAGTAGGGCCGGTCGCCCAGCGCGTCGACGCGCCGCCAGAACGCATCGCTGACGGCCAGACCGCGCGCATCCTTGTCGGCCGTCTGCCGCCACATCGCCCAGGAATCCGGGTGCAGCCGGCTGGCCTCGGCGAACTCGGCCGCGGCCTCCGCGGTCTGTCCGTCGCGAACCAGCGCCTGGCCCAGACGAAAATGCGCGTGGGCTTCGGCGATCGCCGCGTCGGGAACGGTCAGCCGCGCCATGACGGCCTCTGCATCCAGGGCGTACGGGCTCGCGGCGCCACGGACAGCCCAGTCGCGCACCGCGTCGAGATACGCTGTCTTCACCCGCTGGCGGTTCTCTTGCGCCTCCGGCGGCATCGTGAAGCTCTTGCGATCCATGCGCCGGAAGCTGTCGGTCATACCCGCGGTCTCGGGCGGCCGGACCATGCGCCCGGCTTCATCGATCCAGACGGCCTGCGGCACGTTGACCAGGTTGTACAGCTCGGCCGTCAGGTGATCGCGATCGATCAGGCAGGGGTAGCCGGGCGAGGCCGTCTCGAGCCATGGCCGGGCCGCGTCGGGCTGGTCCAGCGCGATCGCCAGCACCGTCAAGCCATGCTCCCTGGTGGCTTCGTAGAGGGACTGCCACACGGGCAGATCTGCGCGGCAGCCACACCACGAGGCCCACGTCACCAGGAAGACCTTGCGGCCCCGATAGTCGGACAAGCGATGCAGCCGTCCGTCGAGCTCGGGCAGCTCGAAGTCGGGCGCCTCCAGGGAGGTCAGCGCACTGGCTCGACTCGAGGCGCCCTCGCCCAGCACCCAGATGTCACCCGACCCGCTGCGAACGACGGGCCAGCCGGCGTACCGCCACAGGCCCGCCGCATCGAGCCGGTCGCCGTCGACCCAGCGCCGGTCCGTGCCGCGAGGTATCGGTACGCAGGTCTCGCCTCGGCACAGGCCGTGGGGCTTCCAGAGCCAGCCAGTGGCGCGCTCGAGCTCGTCGCGGTCCAGCCAGAGGGCGTCGCCGTCGACCGTCGCACGCGTCAGGTGCGTGTCATGCGATTGGTGGATCACTCTCGTCATCGGACTCTCCCGGGTCTTGGTGGAGAGCACCCTACGCACCCAAGGGGCGCGGCGCCTGCCCAAGACTCTGCAAGACTTGCCTGATTCTCTCCCGGCCTGCAGGATGAGGCGCATGCCTGCGAGCCAACCGAGCCGATCGAGCCAGGCCAGGCTCCGCGTGGACCTGCGGCGGCTGACCCAGCACGCGCTGCGGCTCATCCCCTCTTCGAGCGCTCGCACGCCCCAGCTGGTGACACCGCGCCCCGGCCTCTACGTGTTGCGCCATCACGAGCGCACCGCGTTCGAGGCCACCATCTACGAGCCGATGCTCTGCCTGATTCTCCAGGGGTACAAGGAGATGACCTTCGGCGAGCACACCTTTCGCCTGGGCGCGGGGAGCTGCGCGCTGGTGAGCCACGACCTGCCGATCGTCTCCCGCGTCCTCGAGGCGCCCTATCTGGTGGTGCTCCTCGCGATCGAGGTCGAGGTGCTACGGAGCCTCTACGAGGATGTCGGGGAGCTGGCGGCGGATGCGACCGCGCGGGCGCTCGAGGTGCACCAGGCCGACCCGCGCCTGCTCGACGCCATCGGCCGCTACCTTGCGCTCGCCGAGTCACCGGCGGATGCGCGGGTGCTCGGCCCCATGCTGCTCAAGGAGATCCACTATCGCCTGCTCATGACGCCTCTGGGCCACATGCTGCGCGGCCTGATTCGGCACGACAGCCACGCGAGCTCGATCGCCCGCGCCATAGCGCTGCTGCGGCGCGACTTCCGCTCGCCGATGGTGGTGGCGGAGCTGGCGCGCGCGGTGGGGATGAGCGTCGCGTCCTTCCACAAGCACTTCAAGGCGGTCACATCCTCGTCGCCGCTGCAGTATCAGAAGACCCTGCGTCTGCTCGAGGCGCGGCGGATGCTGGTGGCGGGCGCGGCCTCGGTCACGACCGCCGCCTACGAGGTCGGCTACGAGAGCCCCACCCAGTTCAGCCGGGAGTATGCGCGCAAGTTCGGTCGGCCGCCCAGCCAGGACCTGGTGAACAGCCGCGGCTCCCGAGCGTGACCGCCACCTGCCGCGCCGGATGCGGCGGCGCGCACATCGAGCGGCTCGCCACTCCCCGTCACGCCGCCATCACGCCCCCGTGGGAGAACACGCGCGCTCGGCCGCTGGAGCAACGACAACGCGTATTCACGAAGACAAGGGGCTACAACATCATGAAGAAGATTCAGTGGGGGAGAGCCGTGGAGGTGCTGCTGGCGGCGCAGGTGCTGGCGGTGAGCTGCGGGCCCGCGCAGGAGCTCCACGAGCCGCCGGCCCTCGCCAGTCAGAGCCAGGAGATCCGGATTGCCAACGGGCTGTCCACGAACGGGCTGTCCACGAATGGGCTGTCCACGAACGGGCTGTCCACGAACGGGCTGTCCACGAACGGGCTGTCCACGAACGGAGTGAGCACGGCGGCTTTCGCGACGTGGTTCCAGAACGACCGGCCGCTGAACGACACGCTGATGCGCTACGTGGTGCTCTGTGGCGTGGAGAGTGGCCAGAGCGTCACCTACACGGACCCGGTCACGTCGCAGGTCTACACCTGGGACGGGCTGCTGGGCCTGACGCCGGGGTGGGCGGGGGGCGAGACGGCCACGGAGGCGGAGCAGCAGGTGTTGACGGCGTGCCTGGCGGCGCACGTGAACAAGTACGGGATGAGCGTTCCCATGTCCGTGCTGGGGCGGAACGCGGAGGAGGAGGAGCTGGAGTACACCCAGGAGGAGCTGGAGACGTACTCACGGACCGAGGGGTGCTTCTTCGGCAACATCTTCAGGGGCGAGGGCCTCTACGTGGGGAGGGATGGGAGCAGCCTGCCGGCGGCGGAGAGCTCGGTGCGCGCCTGCGCCCTGATGTCCAGCGCCATCCGATCCGAGTGCGAGCCGGTGATGTACGTCGGAGCGTGCGACAGCGTGTGCACGCGAGTGGGCACCCAGCCGTACTACACGAGCTGCACGCTGTACGGACGCCAGTACCTGCCCATCACCACGAGGGTGGGGCCCGAGGTGCTGTACGTGTGCGGGGATGGGGTGTGCCAGCTCAGCGAGCAGTGCGGCAGTGGGACGACGCGTGACAGCTGCGCGGCGGACTGCGGCCCCTGCCCTTGAAGCGTGACCAGCTGACCGAGAGCGTCCCTTTCCCAGGACCCACCTATCCGGTAGGGTGCGCTGGCGAGCAAGCTCGCCCAGCACCTGGAGAGGCCTGATGACGACTTTGGAGCCGGTCACCCGAAGGCGGGCGTCTTCGCGCTCAAGGTGGCGCTGCAGGCGGAGGACGCTCGCTTCACGCGCGAGGTGGCGCTGCTCCAGCGCCTGATGCCGAGGGAGGTGGCCACGGTCGCTGCCGCCTCCTCCCGTGGTGGGATGCGAATGGGCTTCTCGCGATGGAGGCGTCGGGAATCGAACGCACGCCATGGCTCGCGGCGACTGACGCGCGGGCGTGGGGCTCAGGGCTGGAAGTAGCCGTCCGAGAGAGTCCTCAAGAAGGCGACGATGGCGGATTCCTCCTCGGGAGTGAGGCCCAGGTCGCCCATCTCGGTGGTGTTCAGGTTCAGCCCCACCTCCGGCGGTGGCCAGCAGTCCACGCCGGGCGTGCCGGAGGTCGCGCTCAGGCACACCGGCAGCACATCGCGCGTGTTGTAGAAGTGGACGATTGACTCGAGGCTCTTGAAGTACCCGTTGTGCCCGTAGGCCTTGATGAATCCCGGGTAGGGACGCTTGTCCACGTTGCGCAGGGTGGGCACCTTCACCTTGCCCAGGTTCTCGCGCGCGTACGGCCCCCACTCCTCGCGCGTCTGCAGGAACTCGCCCAGGCCATAGTCCACCCAGAAGGGCCCGAGCGGGTTGAACTCGGACTGCCAGTACCAGGGGTTGAGCAGGTTCCGGGGCACGCCCAGGTTCTCGTAGGTGAAGTCGGTGAAGAGTGGAGGCTCACCGTCGGGGCCTGGCTGGCTCGTGTGGCACTGGCCGCAGCGGCCCTTGTTCTCGAAGAGCTCCAGGCCCAGGAGCTCCTTGGGCGTGAGCTCGGCCCTCCCGGCCAGCCACGCGTCGTACTTGGAGGTGAAGGCATTGACCTCTGGCGAGGCCTCGTAGGCCGCGATGGCCAGGGCGATGGCGTCATAGGCTTCCTCCACGTCCTGGCAGATGTCGTGGCCATAGAGGGAGCGGAAGAGCTTCACGTACGGGCCGTGGCAGACCTTGGCCACCACCACGGCCGCGCTCGGGTTGTTCTGCTCCACCGGGTTGAGGAAAGGGCCCTGGGCTTGATCCGCGGCGGGGTTGCCCAGCCGCTCCCCGGTGGCGCGCCCATCCCAGAAGTTGCCGCCCACGAAGTGGACCTGCCCCTCGGAGTCCTCGAGGTGGAAGACGGGCGAAGGGGTGGCATAGGCGGACGCGGGCGGCTTGCGGTTGCCGAAGCGCCCCGGCACGGCACCCTCGTAGACGCCGCCGGTGGCGTTGACGAATTGATCCGGTCCCGTCCATCCCACGGAGGGCCCGTGACAGACGGCGCAGGGTTGGCCTCTGGGCTCCGAGAGCCGGCTGTCGAAGAAGAGGAGTTTGCCGAGCCGCTCCACGGGCGTCAGCCTCGGCTGGTTCGCGGAGCTCTCATCGAGCGCCAGCGTGGCATCGAAGATGGCTTGCGCCTCTTCGTCCGGTGAGCGCTCGAGGGCCGGTGAGGCTGCGGTGGGTGGGGACGCGGGCTCCGGCGGCGGAGCCGTATCTGGCGTGGGCCGCGCGTCGCAGGCCAGCAGCCCGCATGTGACGAGCGAGAGAAGCAATAGACGTCGCATCGGTGCCTCTTGGGAGGAATGGGGACGGATAGGGTGTCTCCCTGGCCACGAGCCCACCATCGCCCCGGGGAAAGAGTGGCGTGTTGACCACCGGGCGCCATGGCACTCTCCGCTGCCGCTCGCACTCGAGGGGCTCGGCGCTGGCGCGCTCACGCTTCTCCGCGGAAGAACCCCTTCTTCGCCTGCTCCGTGGTGACGACGTACAGGCCGGTGATCGCGAGCACCACCAGGAGCAGGGTGCCAGGGGGATGCACGAAGCCGAGCTCTCCCGCGAACGGGAGGAACGGGAGCAAGAGCGTGAGCGCGGCGACGGCCACCGTGGAGACGAGCAGGAGGGTGCCAGGGCGGCTGCGGTAGAAGGGGCGGCGCGTCCGCACGACCAGCGCAATCACCAGCTCCGTGAGCAGCGACTCGATGAACCAGCCCGTGCGGAACAGCTCGGGGCTGGCATGGAACACCCACAGGAGCGCCCAGAACGTCAGGAAGTCGAACAGGGAGCTCAGCAGCCCGAAGGACACCATGAACCGCCCGATCAGGCGCATGTTCCAGCGGCGGGGCTTGTCCATCATCTCGGGATCGACGCTGTCACCGGCCAGCCCCACGGCGGGGACATCGGAGAGGAAGTTGTTGAGGAGGATCTGCCCGGCCAGCAGCGGGAAGAAGGGCAGGAACAGCGAGGCGATGGCCATGCTGACCATGTTCCCCAGGTTCGCGCTCGTCGTGGTCAGGATGTACTTGAGCGTGTTGGCGAACGTCTTGCGCCCCTCGGTGATGCCGCGCCGGACGACGTCCAGGTGCCGATCGAGCAGGACGAAGTCCGCGGCCTCCTTGGCCACGTCCGCGGCCTTCTCGACGGAGATGCTCGTGTCGGCCGCGTGCATCGCGGGCGCGTCGTTCACTCCATCCCCCATGAAGCCGACCACATGGCCCCTCTTCTTCAAGGCGAGGATGATCCGCTCCTTCTGTGTCGGATCCACCTCCACGAAGAGGTCTGTCAGCTCGGCCTGGTGCCACAGCGCCTCGTCGGTGAGCTGGTCGAGCCGCGCTCCCGTGAGCACCCGGCCGGAGCCGAGGCCCACCTCCCTGGCAACGTGCTCGGACACCCGCCGGCTGTCCCCAGTGATGAGCTTGATGCTGACGCCCACCCGGGAGAGCTCGAGAATGGCCTCGCGCGCTCCCTCCTTCGGCCGGTCGACGAAGGTCAGGAAGCCACGGAGGGTCAGCGAGCGCTCCTCTTCGCGCGAGTAGCTCTCCCTGTCCTCGATGGTGCGGGTGGCCACCGCGATGACCCGGACTCCTTTCTGGCTCCAGGCATCGAAGCGCTGCTGGAGCACCGCCTGGAGCGACTCGTCCAGCGGGCCACCGCCGGTGACCTGGGTGCAGGCCTCCAGGACGTGGGCGAACGCTCCCTTCGTGATGAGCTGAACCTCACCGTCCCGGCGGGTGATGACCGAGAGCCGCTTGCGGACGAAGTCATAGGGAATCTCCCCCAGCTTCTCCGCCCCGGGCGCAGGTTCGTGCGCCCGGAGAATGGCCTCATCGAGCGGGTTTGACAGCCCTGCCTGGAGCGCGGCATTGAGGGCCGCCAGCTCGAGCACCGCTTCGGACTTCTGGCCCGCGGCGTCATAGGCCCCCTCCAGGCTGACGACCCCCTCCGTCAGCGTCCCCGTCTTGTCGGTGCACAGCACATCCATGCTGCCCAGGTTCTCGATGGCGCTGAGCCTGCGCACGAGCACCCCTCGGGCGGCCATCGCCTGCGCGCCGGCGGAGAGGTTCACGCTGAGGATTGCGGGCAGCAGCTCCGGGCTCAGTCCCACCGCGAGCGCCAGCGAGAAGAGCAGCGTCTCGACGGGAGGCCGCTTCAGCAGCACGTTGGCGGCGACGACGACCAGCACCATGACGACCATCGTCGTGAGCAGCACGTACCCGAAGTGTCGCAGGCCCCGATCGAACTCCGTCTCAGGGGCGCGCAGCGCCAGGTGTCGGGCGATGCTGCCGAAGTGTGTGCCCCGGCCCGTGGCGACGACGACACACTTTCCGGCGCCGCTGAGCACGTGGGTGCCCCGGAAGACGCAGTTGTCGCGCTGGGCCAGCGCCGCCTCCGGCTCCAGGGTCCCGGGCCGCTTCTCGACCGGAAAGCTCTCTCCCGTCAGCACGGCCTGGCTGACGAACAGATCCGTCGCCTCGAGCAGCCGCGCGTCCGCGGGGACCATGCTGCCCGCGGACAGAAGCACCAGGTCCCCCGGGACGACCTTCGAGAGGGGCACGGCGCGCGCCTGCCCGCCTCGGAGGAGCGTCACCAGGGTGGAGATCCGTTCACGCAGCCGTGCGATGGCGACCTGGCCCCGGTACTCACGCGAGTAGCCGAGCAGCACGCTGGCGAGGACGATGGCCAGGACGATGGCCGCGTCGGTCCAGTCGCCCGTGAAGGCCGAGACGAGCGCCGCGACGAGCAGCAGGAGCACCAGGGGACTCTTCACCTGCCGCCAGGCCACGTCGAGACGGGAGGGCCTCCGGGACTCCTCGAGCTCGTTCTCGCCATACCGCGCCAGTCGCCGGGTGGCCTCGTCCTCGGAGAGCCCGCCAGGTGTCGTCTCCAGGGCGTCGAGCAGGCCCTGAGGCGAGAGGGCCCAGTACCGCTCGATGGCCGGGCCCTGCTCGGCCTCCCGCTGCTCACGGAGCTCGCCGCGCGAGAGCAGGAGCCCCGGCACCAGGGGGATGAAGAAGCTGAACCCGCGGAACAGGATCGTCGCCGAGATCGCCGCGGCGAGGGGGACTCCGATGAGATTCAGCGCGCCGATGGCTGCGGCCTCGAAGAGCCCCAGCCCCGCGGGGATGATGCTGAGCGTCCGGGCCACGGTCGACACGGTGAGCGCGGAGAACACGCCGGCCGGCGCCGCGTCGACTCCGAGCGAGCGGAGCAGGGCCCAGAGCGTCGCGGCATCGAGCACGTGGATGATGAAGTTGAAGCCCGTGGCCTCGGCCAGCACGCGCGGGCGGTGCGCCAGCTCGGGAGGGGCCTCGGTCAGTGCGCGGATGAGCGTCTGGAGGCCGGGAAGCCGGGAGAGGGTACGCGGCAGCCTGGCGGGCTTGCCTCGGGACAGGCGCATCAGGGCGACAATCAGCGCACTGGCGAGCGTGATGAACACCGCCGAGACGACCCACACCGGGGCCTGGGCCTTCCCGAGCCAGCCCGCCACAGCCAGGGCGAGCACGAGCGCGAGGATGAGGGAGGTGTAGTTGGTGATGGTCTCGACCACCACGCAGGCCAGCGCGGGCCCGCGCTCGACCCCGCGCCGCTGAAGCCCCCGGACGACGAGCACCGAGCCGCTGATCCCCGCGGAGGGGAGGGCCTGGTCGATGAAGAGCTTCGCGAAGCTCATCGTGTAGAGCTCCCAGAGCGGCGTACGGGCGCGCGCTCGGACGAGCACGACCTCCCACACCGCGGACTGGGCCAGATAGGTCGCGGCCTGGAGCAGCGCGGCGAGCAGGAGGTACTCGGGAGCGGCGCGCCTCAGCAGCAGCGCGAACTCCCGTTGCTCCGTCCAGCGGGCGGCCACGAGGATGACGGCGCCCAGCAAGGCGAGGCCGAACCACCATCTTCCTGGTTGCCACCTGCGTTGAGCTGGCACGTGACGTCACTCGCTCGGACGAGCACTACTGCCACCAGCCCCCGTCGCCAGAAGCTCCTGCATTCATGGACTCCTCCCGCCGCTCCGCCCAGCCAGGCTGAGCAGGGCGGAGCGCAGGAGAAGGGTGCGCACGGGCTTGCTCGTACGAAGTCGAACCCTGGGGAGGGTGAGGGAGCCATTCACCAACAATCCAGCGGTCCGGCCGGGGCCGAGACGATGAGGCGGATGCGCACCGGCGGTAGCCGCTCCCACCCGCAGGTGCTGTTCGGCGGCTTGCACTGTCGACAGGGCGCGCCCCTGTCTCAACGGCGGTGGGATTGGCCGCGCGACACCCTGAGGAAGGACGCCGCTGCGAGGGCGATGATGAGCGCCGCGAGGGCGAGCACGCTGATGCCGTCGTATTTCGACAGGTCGACAACGATGACCTTCCGGGCGATGGCGATGAGGGCGACCTCCAAGACGATTTCAACGTGAATGACGCTGTCGCGCAGGTACGCCTTGATGGTCTCGAGCAGCTCCACGCCGATGAGGATGAGGAGCACGAAACCAAAGATCTCCAGCAGCTCGTCCTCGTCCAGAAGGAGAATGGGCGGTGTGATGATGTCCTTGGTAATGATCCACCCCAGCTCGAGGGTGGAGAGTGCTACGACGACCATCATCATCACAATGATCGAGACGACGACGAAGCGCTCGAACTTCTTGATGATGAGGCTCAGTCTCCCCTCTGGGGATGGATCGCTTTCAGTGCTCACAGGCCGTCCTCTTTCTGTTCTGGAACTGTGCGAGCTACCGCGCGCACGCGGTGTCCATCGCCACCTGGGGCTCGCGTGCATGCCCCAGGCTCCCATAGGGCGCGTGCCCCGCCGCGGCCATTGCCCTGCTGGCGTGCCTCGTGGTTCGCCACGACACACGCGGGAGCCCCGCGAGCCCGCTTCCCTGTCCTCACCCCCAGTCCAGGCTGAGCCGAGACGTAGCTCGGCTCCGCAATCATGGGTGACACACGCACCATGACTGGAAGAGGACTGGTCGGGAGAAGGGGCTCCGCGCGGCTCAAGCCGGCCGCCGAGCCGCTCGGGGACGGTTCCCGACCGCTCGCGGGGAGGCAGCCGAGCGGTGCTCGACTCCGCGGTACCTGGTAGGCCTCACCCATGAACGGAGGCAGGGCCATGGCAGGAAGCACGGAGAGCGGCAGTGGACGGCGCGGGAACCGTTGGAGGATGGCGGTGTGGGGCACCTCAGCGCTCATGCTGCTGGCGCCCGCGGTGGCGATGCGGTTCACCGAGGAAGTGGCTTGGGGCCCGGCTGATTTCGCCATCTTCGGCGCCATGCTGCTCGTCGCCTGCGGCACCTACGAGCTGGCAGCGAGGATGACGGGCAGCACCGCGTACCGAGCCGCCGTCGGCGTTGCGCTCGCGGCGGCATTCACCCTCGTCTGGATGAACCTGGCCGTTGGCATCATCGGGAGCGAGGACAACCCCGCCAACTTGATGTACGGCGGAGTGCTCGTCGTCGGGATCGCGGGTGCCATCATCGCGCGCTTCCAGCCACATGGGATGGCCCGCGCGCTGGTCGGGACGGCGCTGGCTCAGGCGCTGGTCGCTGTGATCGCCCTGATCGCCGGATTGGGCTCCGCCCTGGTCCTGACGGGGCTCTTCGTCGCGCTGTGGCTCACCTCGGCCCAGCTCTTCCGGAAGGCGGCGCGGGAGCCGCGTCCCGCGGGCGCGGCACCGTAGGACGAGCGCCCGGGGGGGCCGCGACGCTGGACATGAGGACACGAAGGGCCCCGTGGAGAAGGCGCTCACGGAGGCTCTTCAGAAGCATGTGAAGACCGCCTGGCTGCCCATCTTCTCATTCGGGGTGCACTTCTCATTCGAGGTGGGGGTCCTTCGCGGCTGCGGCGTCCAGCCGCAGGAACCGTGCGGCGTTGTTGTAGAGGATGTCGCGCTTCTGGGCCGCGCTCAGGAAGGGGGCCTCCTCGATGAGCTGGATGGCCTTCGGGATGACGTCGGGCCACACCATCTGGTCGGACCCGAACATCACCCGGTGCCCGAAGCCCGCTTCGACCAGGCGCCGCAGGTACCGATAGAACTCGGCCTTCGGGAGCGCATAGATGATCACGCCCGTGTCCACGTAGACCTGGGGATGCGCCCACATCACCGCGCGCATGTCATGGCATTGGCCAGCACGCGGCCCTCCTCGACGACGGAGAACGCGCGGTAGGCGTCGTTCCACTCGCCCCACTCGTACCAGCGCCGGAAGGACGCGCGCCGGAACACCTGGGGCACGTAGTCGCAGAACGCAGCCTGGAGTGCCGCATCGCCTGGGCCGATCTCAGTGGCGGAGGGGAGGGGGCTCGAGGACATCCAGTGACTGTTGCACACCCAGGGCCACCTGGGTGAGGCGCGAGCCCTATCCGGGCCCCCTTCTCAGAGCCTCTCCCTCACCATCCCCGAGGACGACTGCGGGCGCCTCACGACGCTTGACTCCTGTATTGGTTACATCAAGGAGAGGCTCGGCGCCCAGCACGCCGGGCTCTGATGGCGCCGGGCGCTGCGTGATATCCCCAGGACCTTGTCCTCCCCATCGTGGGGTTCCACTTTTCCGATGGGCTGAAGTGGCACCGTCGGCAGGCCACGAAGAACCTGGGAGGCCCTGAGATGGAACGGCAGAAGGCCGTGCGCTGGCTTGGCGGAACGCTCGCCGTGGCGGGGCTGGGCACCTGGGGCCTGAGCCTCCCTGGACTGCTCCTGCGCCCACGGGTCCGGCGGGTGGAGATGGGGGGCATCGTCACGCTCGAGGATGCTGTCGCGGCGTGCGAGCGGACGGGGCTGCGTGGCTGGGAGCTGGTGGCCTACGCCCAGCGCTTGGTGGCCCGCAAGTTCACAGCCTACTCACTGCGCAACCCATGGGACACCCCGGCCCGGGCTTTCGAGCGGGGAATGGGGTTCTGTCTGCAGTACAACCCAGCGCTCCAGCAGCTCCTCCGGCGGCTCGGTGTGGAGGCTCGGCTGGTCCATGCGTTCCGGGTGCGCGATGTCGACAATCCGCGCTGGAAGTGGGGTCACGCCTGGCTCAAGGTTCGGGTTGGCGGTGAAGAGCGCGATGTGTGCGCGGGACATCCGGACAACACTCCAGGGCACACCCGCTTCGAACCCGTGACACCTGTTCACGAGCTCTCGCCCCTTGCGGCCGCCTTGAGCCGCTTTGGCTCGGGGCTTTTCGGTGGCTCGCTCGAGTGGTGGACCGTGCTGACTGGAAGGCGCCCTGGTTTGACGTTCGCTCCGAGGTCCGCTGTCTCGATATCAGGGTTGGCAGGCCCAGAAGCGGCGCCCGTGGTGCCGGGCCGCGCCCACCGGACCATGCGCCGTCTACTCGGAGGACTCTGCTTCTTGAGCGGCGTCACCGCTTCATGGGGCGGCGTCGAGCTGTTCGGTTGGCCTGAAGGCGGCGCACCAGGGTTCACGGTACCGCTGTCAGTGCTCGAACACACCCCGTTCCGTGACTTCTTCGTGCCGGGGCTCTTGCTCTTCTCGGGAGTGGGCATCCCCAACCTGGTGGCAGGCGCACTGGCTCTCCGGCGCCCCAGGTGGAGCGAAGTCTTCGCGTTCGGTGCGGGGAGCTCGCTAACGGTGTGGATCGTGACGGAGATGGCGATGCTGCGCTCCTTCCACTGGTTGCATGGGCTCTACCTGGCGGTAGGGCTTGGGACCCAGGCCACGGCCCTGTGGCTCTGGCGTCATGAAGCTCCAATGACCAGACACTCATGAGTGTCGTGGCCCGCTTTCTCGCCCACCTCAAGGCCGAGAGACGCACCGACTGCCGCAATTGGGTGGCAGGTACGCACGGCCTGGTAGCTGCTCATCCCCGTAGGTGAACCAGAGGAGTACTGGACATAGAGCCGTCGTCCGCTGGTCCCGGCAGGCTCCCGGCTGCGTGCCTTCCCGCTCCGAGCGGCCTCTGGGTGCATAGCTTTGTGACGGAGGGCATCATGGCCAGTCGAAGATCTCGCCAGCAGGAAACGGAAGTCCGGGGGCGGAGAGAGGCGCCGCGCCCGTCCACGGCTCCCCGGAGAGGCAGGCCCACCCGGGCGCGTGCTCGCGCCATCTCCCCGGCGCTGCTCAGCACCCTGAACAAGGACGCCAGGGAGCTTCGGGAGGAGTTCCAGGTGCCGGGTCTGGCCTATGCCCTCGTCGAGGGGGACGAGACGGTCGCCCTCGAGTGCATGGGCTGCCGGCGGGTGGAGGAGACGGGCCGCTGTCCCGAGCTGAAGCCCCAGCCGGTAGGCGCGGACACGCTCTTCCAGATTGGCTCCATCACCAAGAGCTTCACGGCCACCCAACTCGCCCTGCTGGTGGAAGCGGGCAAACTGGAGTGGGAGGCCCCCGTCCGCCGGTACCTGCGCGACTTCGCCCTGGCGGACGCGTGGGCCACCCGCGAGTTCCAGGTCGCGGACATCGTGGCCCACCGCAGCGGCCTGCCCGACCGCTGCCTCGGGCTGATGGCCGTGCTGGGCTTCGGCCGGGACGACGTCTTCCGGGCCCTGCGCCACGTGGAGCCCGTGGCGAGCTTCCGCGGCGCCTATGCCTACCAGAACCAGTTCCTCATCCTCGCGGGAAAGCTCATCGAGCAGAAGACGGAAAAGCCCTGGGCGGAAGCGCTCGCCAGTCAGCTCTTCGAGCCACTCGGGATGTCCCGGAGCACGGCCGACCCGCGGGTGGTGGCCGGAATGAGTGACGTGGCGAGCGGCCATGCCTTCATTCCAGACGAGACGGGCGCGCTGAAGATCTGCCCCATTCCCGAGGACTGGCGCTACACGGACGCGCTGTATGTCGACGCTCCCGCGGGAGCCATCCACGCCTCGGTGAGCGACATGGCCCGCTGGATGCGCTTCCACCTGGGGAAGGGCACATTCGAAGGGACGCCCGTGCTCGGAGAGACGGGCATGGCGTACCTTCACACCCCGAGGACATCCATCCGCTTCATCCCGCCGGCCAGCGCGGTGCTCTATGCCGCCGGGTGGGCCTACCTCTCCGCGGCGCCACGCCCCCTCCTATGGCACGACGGGGGGACTCCCGGGATGCGCTCGTTCCTGGGGCTCATTCCCGATGACGGGGTCGGCATGGTGGTGCTCACCAACCTCGGCCCGGAGCCCCAGGAGGATGACACACAGCCCCGGATGGACATGGCGGGCGCCCTCTTCGAGCGCTTCTACGCGCTCTACCTCGGGCTCGAGGCGCAGGCACAGGCGCGGTGGCCGAGGCTGCTGCCGGCCAATGACCGGCCCGCGCGCCTGGCAAGCTGGGAACAGGACCGGGAAACGGGCGTGCTGCCCGCCGCCCTGTCGAAGCTCTGCGGCACCTTCGTCAACCCGGCCTATGGCGCCTTCCAGGTGAAGCAGCAGGGCGGGAAGCTGGTGCTGCGCATGGGCCCCCGGAAGATTGTCGCCCCCCTGGAGCATGCCGGAGGGCTCGTCTTCGAGGCGGTCCTCCCCGGGGACTTGCTCTTCATGCTCGAGAATCCGCGGCTGCTCGTGCGCCTCGTCCTGGACAAGCAGGGGAACACCCGGGAGCTGCGGTTCCTGCAGGGGGCGTTCGGCGACGTGCAGCAGGGCCGGTTCATCCGCCGGGAGTGAGCCTGGCGAGGCTCACAGCCGGAGAAGGGCTCGTCGTGGTCGAAGCGGCCGGAGCGCAGGCTTTCGAGACGCCGGATGGGATTGAGCGAGTGACGCAGCCACTCAAGCCGGAGACAGCAGGACGAGCTTGCCTACCACCCCGCCCCTGCCGAGCAGCTCGTGGGCGCGGGCGGCTTCTTCGAGAGGGATTCTCTCCGCGATGATGGGCACGAGCTTGCGCTGACGGAGTAGCTCCAGGAGCACGCCCAGATCCTCTCGGAACCACTCCGAGTCCCCGGGCTTCAGGGGGTGTACAGCTCCGAAATCCGGGTGAGGTACGGGTCGAATCCCCCCACGACGAGCACCTTGCCGTTGGCCAGCCGCGTCGCCGTATGTTCCTCGCGAGGAAAGAACATGGGGGCGGTCGCGCTCCAGGTATTCGAGGCCGGGTCGTACAGCTCCGCCGCCGCCGAGTACGCATCGGTGGCAGTGCACCCGCCCGCGACGAGCACCCTGCCGTCGAGCAGCAGCGTCGCCGTATGACAGGAGCGGGGCTCGACGACGGGACCGGTCAGACTCCAGGTACCCGTGGCCGGGTCGTACAGCTCCGACACGCCGCCCCCCACGATGAGCACCCTGCCATCGAGCAGACGCACCGCCGGGCCACTGACGGGTACGAGCGGAGCGCCCGTCAGGCTCCAGCTGTTCGAGGCCGGGTCGTAGACTTGCGCCACGGAGCCCTGCACGGCGAGCACCGTGCCATCGGGCAACAGCGCCGCCGAGGGGCCGAGCGGGCTGACCGGTGCGCCGGTCAGGCTCCAGGTGCCCGTCTCCGGGTCATACACCTCCGCCGCGCTTCCCCCCGAGATGAGCACCCTGCCATCGGGCAGCAGCGTCGCCGCGTCTCCCGCGCGGAAGCTGTGCATGGAGCCCGTCACGCTCCAGGTGCCCGTCTCCGGGTCGTACAGCTCCGCCGAGGCCGTCTGGAAGGGCAATATCTCGCCCCCTGAGACGAGCACCTTGCCGTTGAGTAGCACCGTCGCCGTGGGGAGGTAGCGATAGGCGTGCATGGAGCCCGTCGCGCTCCAGGTGCCCGTGACCGGGTCATACAACTCCGCCTCCGCGAGTCGGGGCCCCAGGCTGATATCCAGCCCTCCCACGATGAGGACCTTGCCGTTGGGCAGCAACGTCGCCGTGTGGTCCAGGCGCGGCGTGATGATGGTGCCTGTCGAGGTCCAGCCCGTCGAGGTGGAACACGTCGGCAGCCCCGCCACCGTGAAGCTCCGGGTGGTCGTGAGATTGAAGGCGTTGGTGACAGTCACCGTGATGGTCGGAGTCAGGCCTGCGCTGACGCAGGAGGGGGCCCGCCAGCCGATGCGGCTGCGGGTCGCGGTCTCGTTCGGTCGCTCCAGCGCCCCGATGTTGGTCACCCAGGAGAAGGTGAGCGCGGAGCCCTGCGGGTCGCTGGCCTCCACCTGGTAGGTGAGCTCCTGGCCCGGGCTCGCTGTGTCCGAGGAGCGATAGGTGCGGACGATGACGGGCTCGAGGTGATTGATGGGAGGCGTGTTGCTGACACACAGGGCGACGGTGCCCGTGTTGTGGCTACCGCGCCCATCCGAGACCGTGACCGTCAGCCGGCAGTTGTTGCAGGCCGCAGCAGGCTGGAGGGATGGGGTGAACCGGGCGGTGCTGGAGGAAGCGTTGACCCAGATGCCCGCGCACGAGGCGCTCCAGGAGTAGGAGAGGCTGTCCCCATCCAGGTCCGAAGCCGTGACGGACACCGACGTCGGCCGCCCGACGGACACCCGGGTGGGCGAGGCTTCGATCCGTAGCACCTCGGGTGCGCTGTTGAAGGAGATGGACAGCTCGGCCTCACCCTCGCCCCCTGGCTGAACGTTGATAGCCAGCAGGACGCTGGAGGACAGGCCCCGGGAGTCAGTCACGACCAGGGTGAGCGTTTGAATGCCGGTGGAGGCCGGCGCCGTCCACGAGGTGAAGGGCTCGGAGCTCGAGGAGAACGAGCCCGCCGTCGCCGCCCACGCGTAGGTGAGCGTGTCACCCGGGTTCGGGTCGTGCGCGGAGGCAACCAGGGAAATGGTGCCACCCGCCGCCACGGTGGTGGTGGAGGCCACCAGGGAGTCGATGAGCGGCGCCTCGTTCTCGAAGGGCGGCGGTGGGTTGAGCTGCTGGAGGGTGATGGCGACGAGGGTCGTCTGACCGCTGGAGATGGTGACGCCGGAGGCGGAGCCCTCGAAGAGCAACGTGCCCCAGACGTCGAAGGCCTGCGCCAGGAAGGTGCGGTCGGTGCCGGCCGGAATGTTGCCGATGATGCCACCCCACACGCCGTCGGTAGGAAAGAGCTCCACCGACACGGAGGCAATGTCCGCACCGCCCGAGGTGACGACGACTCGGGTGATATCGGATGAGAGGGATTGGGGGGCGGCGACCGCGAACCGAGCCGTTCCGGTGTCCCCAGACGAAGTGCACCCTGCCAGCAGGACCGCCGCGAGCGCCAGCATCGGGCAAAGGGATGCTCTTTTCATGGCGTGTAGACCTCCGCCGACTCCGAGTTCTCTTCGGTGTTGGGAGGTGTCCCGGCGACGAGAGCCCTGCCATCGAGCAGCGCCGTCACCGTATAGCCAGCACGAAAGATGGCCGGTGGGCTGGCCATGCTCCATGTGCCCGAGTTCGGTTCGTACAGCTCCGCGCCCACGACGAGCACCCTGCCGTCGAGCAGCAGCACCGCCGGGCCGCCAATGGGTTCGAGCGGGGCGCCCGTCAGGCTCCAGGTGTCCGTGGCCGCGTCATACAACTGCGCCGTCCTGCCACCCGCGACGAGCACCTTGCCACTGAGCAGCACCACCGGCGGGCCACCGAGGGGCGCGAGCGGAGGACGGGTCGGGCTCCAGCTTCTCGTGGCCGGGTCATACAACTCCGCCGAGGTCCCTCCCGTGGCGAGCACCTTGCCCGTGGGCAACAGCGGCGCCGTACCGAAGTGGGGTTCGGCCATGGGGCCAGCCTGGCTCCAGGTGCCCGTGGCCGGGTCGTACACCTCCGCCGACGTGAGGCCGCCGCTCATGTTCTCTCCACCCGCGACGAGCACCTTGCCGTCGGGCAGCAACGTCGCCAGGTGCCTGGAGCGCCCCTCGGCCATGGAGCCCGTCATGGTCCAGGTGTTGGTCGCCGGGTCGTACAACTCCGCCCGCGCGGAATAGAACTCGAAGCCCTCTCCTCCCGCCACGAGGACCCTGCCGTCACGCAGCAGTGTCGCCGAGTGGTGGAGGCGGCGCACGTGCATGCGGGCGCCACCGCTCCAGGTGTTCGTGGCCGGGTCGTAGAGCTCCGTCGAGTCGAGGAAGAAGCTCCATTTCTGGGCGCTTCCGCCCGTGATCAGCACCCTGCCATCGGGCAGCAGCGTCGCGGTGTGGCCCCACCGAGGTCCTCCCCTCATGGGACCGGTCGGATCCCAGTGTCCCTGGAGGGAACAGTCCGGCAGCCCCGACGCCGTGAAGCCCCGGGTGGCCGTGAGGCCGAAGGCGTTCGTCACGGTGACGCTGATGAACGGGGTCGTGCCCGAGCGGATACAGGCGGGGGCCGTCCAGGTGACGCGGCTGTGGGTGCCGACCTGAGCCGGAGTGCCCAACGTGCCGCCATTGGCGTCCCAGGAGAAGGTGAGCGCGGAGCCCTCCGGGTCGCTGGCCACCACCTCATACGAGAACTCATGGCCCGGGCTCGCTGTGTCCGAGGAGCGATAGGTGCGGACGATGATGGGTTCGAGGTGATTGATGGGAGGCGTGCTGGTGACGCACAGGGCGACGGTGCCCATGTTGTGGCTACCGCGCCCATCCGAGACCGTGACCGTCAGGCGGCAGTTGTTGCAGGCCTCCACGGGCTCGAGCACGGGCGTGAACTGAGCGGTGCTGGAGGAGGCGTTGACCCAGAATCCCGCGCACGAGGCGCTCCACGAGTAGGAGAGACTGTCCCCATCCGGGTCCGACGCCGTGACGGACACCGACGTCGGTTGTCCGAGGATGAGCTGCGTGGGTGAGGCATCGAGCGCGGCCACCTCGGGTGCGCTGTTGAAGGAGATGGACAGCTCGGCCTCACCCGCTCCTTCTGGCTGGACGTTGACGACCAAGAGGGCGCTGGAGGATAGGCCCCGGGAGTCAGTCACGACCAGGGTGAGCGTTTGAATGCCGGTGGAGGCCGGCGCCGTCCACGAGGTGAAGGGCTCGGAGCTCGAGGAGAACGAGCCCGCCGTCGCCGCCCACGCGTAGGTGAGCGTGTCACCCGGGTTCGGGTCGTGCGCGGAGGCAACCAGGGAAATGGTGCCACCCGCCGCCACGGTGGTGGTGGAGGCCACCAGGGAGTCGATGAGCGGCGCCTCGTTCTCGAAGGGCGGCGGTGGGTTGAGCTGCTGGAGGGTGATGGCGACGAGGGTCGTCTGACCGCTGGAGATGGTGACGCCGGAGGCGGAGCCCTCGAAGAGCAACGTGCCCCAGACGTCGAAGGCCTGCGCCAGGAAGGTGCGGTCGGTGCCGGCCGGAATGTTGCCGATGATGCCACCCCACACGCCGTCGGTAGGAAAGAGCTCCACCGACACGGAGGCAATGTCCGCACCGCCCGAGGTGACGACGACACGGGTGATGTCGGATGAGAGGGATTGGGGGACGGAGACCGTGAAGCGCGCCGTCCCCGTGTCCCCCGATGAGGCGCTGCAGCCCGCGAGCAGCGCCGCCGTGAGCGCCAGCATCAGGTGAATACCCGCTCTTTTCATGAACGTCCCCCGTCGTGAGTGCGAACCTCGCTAGGTAGTCGCAGCGGATGAGAGGACTTCGAGCGGGAAGAGAGAATGATCCACCGGCGACTGCTCATCCTGATAGCGATTAGGACCGACTATCCAGGATGGAATGCATTGCTGTCCATGACCCAAACAGCTGGATCATCGTCCTTTGCTGGACGACACCATGCGCGGCGGTTCAGTCCAACCGCAGGACGTCGAGCACTTCCTGCCGTTAGAAGCCTTTCATCTCCAGCAGACACACGCCTGCCCAGCCCAGCCGCTTGTGCGCACTCGCCGGGGGCAACCCCAGGGGCTCAGCAGGTGAACCGAGCCCTCGTGGCGGACCCCGGGACGGACCTTTGGCGGGGGGGCGCTCAGTCGCGGCTCAACGACACGATCGGATCGACGCTGCTCGCCCGTCGCGCGGGCATGTAGCTCGCGAGCATCCCGATGGCGGTCATCATGACCGACATCAGGGCGAACACGATCGGGTCCAGCGCCTGGACCTCATAGAGCAGCGCGCCGAGGAAGCGCGTGGATGTCAGGGCCACGGCGATGCCGAGGACCACGCCGAGGAGCACCACCCGCGTCCCCTGTGACACCACCTGTCTGCGCACGCTCCCCGGTGTCGCGCCGAGGGCCATGCGCACGCCGATCTCGCGCGTCCGCGCGGCAACGACGTACGACAGCACCCCGTAGAGTCCTACCGCGCCGAGAATCAACGCGAGCGCGGACATCACGCCGAGCGTCAACATCGTGAACGACAATTCCATCGTGGACCGTCGCGCCAGGAACTCCATCGTGTACTCGCGGTACACCGGCGCCTCAGGGGCAATCTGGTGTACCAGCTCGCGCACCTCGCGCTGCAGCGTCTCGGCGCGCGCCGACTTGAGGACGTACGCTGGCGAACTCATCCTCCAAGAACTCGGCGTCGGACCGGTGAGCGGGTAGTAGACGACCGCCTCCCCGGCCTCGCGCCAGTCATCCTGCTTCACGTCCTCCACCACACCGACCACGGTAAAGGGGACGACGGTGTTATCCCGGCTGACGCGACGGAGGCGCTGGCCCAGGGGACTCGCGTGGGGCCAGAGCCGGGTGGCCGCAGAACGGCTGACGATGATGTTGTTGTTCGGGGTGAACGCTTCGTCATCCGTGAACGCGCGCCCTTGCAGCAGCGCGATCCCCATCACGCGAAAGTAATCCCCCGCGGTGAAATTCTGGTCGAGCAGCGTGCCGCCTCCCTCCTCGGACATGGCGTCAGAGAGGAAGCGCCCCGCGCTCGTTCCTTCGTCGAGCGGAATGTTGTTGACGATACCGACCGCCGTCACACCGGGGAGCGCGCGCAGCCGCTCCATGAAGCCGACGTGCAGCCGCCCCCAAGAGGGGCCGTCGGTGAGGTGCTGCTGCTCGGGCGCGAACTGGAAGGTGTAGATGTCGGCGGTGTCGTAGCCGGGGTCCACGTTGCGCAGCCGCTGGAAGCTTTGGACCAGCAGCGCGGCGCAGATGAGCAGCACCAGCGCGAGCGCGGTCTGTCCAACCACCAGCAGGTTGCGAATCCAGTAACGGCGGCCCGTGACTCCGCGGCCCCCGTCACGCATGTTCGTGAGGTCGGGAGACGATGCGCGCAGCGCGGGGACGGCGCCAGAGATGAGCACGGCGAGCAGGACGAACCCGAACGTGGCGGCGACCGTCGCGAGATCCAGGCCCGCGGCGGCGGCGAGCCTCGGAATCCCCTGGGGCGCCGCGCGAAGGAAGAGGGGCAGTGTCACCGCGCTGAGAAACACGGCGAGGACGCCCGCGGGTGCCGCCACCATCAACGCTTCCGCGAGCTGGAGCCGGACGAGCTGCGCCCGCGAGGCGCCGAGGGCGCGGCGGACCGCCATGTCGCGGCCTCGGCCCTCGGCGCGCACGAGGAACAGGTTGGCGACGTTGGCGCAGGCGATGAGGAGCACGACGAAGACAGCACCCAGCAGCAACCACAGCGAGGTCCGCGCCGTGCGGCCCACCATGCGGTCCAGCAACGGCTCCACCACCGCGCTGTGCTTTTCGATCAGACGGGCGTAGCTGGGAGGAGCGCCGAAGCGCGCGGGGAGCTCCTTGGAGAGCCCGGTCAGCTCCAGGGCGAGCTGCTCCCGGGTCACGCCTTGCTTCATGCGGGCAAGCACGAAGGAGCCGAACTGGCCGGGGCGCACCTGTTCGACTCGGATGGAGGAGGAGACCCAGAGCTTCGTGTCATCGCGCGGGAAGTGGAACTCCGGCGGCATGACACCGATGATCTGCTTCATCCCATCCGAGACGAAGTACGACTTCCCGATGACCGAGGGATCGCGTCCGAACCAACCGCTCCACAGCTGGTCGCTGATGAGCACGGCGTTGTCGCCATCCTCCGGGACGGGCAGGCGCCCGAGCTGCGGGCGCAGGCCGAGCAGCGGGTAGAGGTCGTTGGTCGGCCACGCCATCTCAATGCGCTCGACGCGGCTGTCGGTGCGCAGCGTCGAGGTGCCCGTGTCGACGATGCAGAGGCCCTCGATGAGCTTCGAGTGCTCCTTGTAATGAAGGTAGAACTCCGTTCCGAGGTCGAAGCGCTCAGGGAGATCCGAGCCCGGAGCGGTGCCAGAGACGGAGACCAGCCGGTCCGGGTCCTGGAAGGGGAGCGGTTGCAGCAGGACCGTGTTGACGACGTTGAACATCCCGGCGACCGCGCCGATCGCCAGCGCGAGGGTGCCAACGGCGGTGACGAGGAACCCCGGGGTGCGAAGCAGCGCCCGACACGCGTGGAGCAGGTCGCGACCGAGGCCCTGGACCCATGCGAAGGGCTGCGCGTCGCGGAACCGGTCCTCCACGTTTCCGACATTGCCGAAGTTGCGTCGCGCCACCCTCTCGGCCTCCTGGGGGGAGAGCCCCTGTGCGCGCAGCCGCTCCGTCTCGAGCTCGAGGTGAGCGCGGATCTCGTCTTGGAAGTCTCTCTGGGAGCGGCGGCCGAACATCAGGCTTTCTCCGGCGTAGGGTTTGGTTCCATGACACGGGCGATGGACTCCACGAGGCGGTCCCATCGCCCGCGCTCAATGGCGAACTGCCGCCGGCCCGCGGCCGTGAGGGAGTAGAAGCGCGCGCGGCGGCCGTTGTCCGAGATTCCCCAGGTGCCGCTGATCCACCCACGGCTCTCCAGGCGCTGCAGGGCGGGGTAGAGCGACCCGTGGTCGACGAGGAGCGTATCCCCGGACCGGGCCTGGATCGCCATCGCGATGCCGTGCCCGTGGTGGGCGCCCAGGGCCAGGATGCGGAGGATGAGGAGGTCGAGCGTTCCCTGGAGCAGGGAGCCTCTGGACGGTGAATCGTTTTGGGTCGACATTCTACCTGAGCGTCGCGTGCGTCTGGTAGAATGTCAACCCTACGGCTGTCCCCCGTCACGGGGCCTCTGCGCGGAAGCGTGCCGACCCTCTGACCTGGGGGAGAACTCCTGGCGACCATGGCTGCCGTCCTGGCGCGCCACCGGTCCGAGCTGGCACTGTCGGACGCGCTCTGCACCCGGGGCCTGCAAATACTCAATGGGCCGCCTGCTAGAGAGTCAGTTCCTCCTTCCGCATCATTTCATCGGCATGGCAGGTGTGTCCCTCGCGTTGTCCAGACGGGGCATAGCGGACAGACAAGGGTCACACCAAGACGAAGCGGACCCGGTACATGCCCGTGCATCCCACGCTGGCGGCGATCCTGGCGGAGTGGAAGCTGAAGGGCTGGCCCGAGATGATGGGCCGTGCCCCGACGCCTGAGGATCTCGTGGTGCCTATGCCCCGGCCCACGAACCGGGGGCCCCGGGTGGAACACGGCCGGATGCGGACGGACCACCACTCCTACAAGCGGCTGGTGAAGGACTTGGAGGTGCTGGGCCTGCGGCACCGGCGTGGTCATGACCTGCGCCGGACGATGATCTCCCTGGCTCGCACGGATGGTGCCCGGAAGGACATCCTCGAACTCTGCACGCACACGCCGCGCAAGAGCGGCAGCGCCATCGACCTCTACACCACGTTCCCGTGGGAGGCTCTCTGCGCCGAGGTGGCCAAGCTCAAGGTCCAGCGCCATGAGCGCGGCCAGCTCGTCCGGCTGCCCCTCGCGGCCTCGGCTGAAAAAGAAAGCCCCGAAGCACCTGATGGTGCCCGGGGCCTTGCTACATCCCTTGCTACAGTCTCCCAGAAAGCTGAGTCCTTTCCAGGAGATGCGATGTGGAGGCGGCGGGAATCGAACCCGCAGCAAGGCGGAAGCAAAACTCCAAGCAGGTCGTGCTGTTACCGGCTAACGCCTCGATCTCACGTCGGATCGTTCTCCCGCCCCGTCCCGCCTCGTCCCGTCCTAATCCCCGCTGGAGGGGCACACCGGGTGCACATGCGGCCCCACCATCAAGAAGAAGTAGTCGCGCGGAGGGAGCGCACAGGCCGCGGGCCCCTGTCCTGCAGGCCCCGTGAGTGAAGGGCTCGGAATCCCGAGGGAGACCTCAAGGGCTCTGGGCCCTTCTTCTTTTCAACGGGCTATGCTGGCGCACCTGGAGGCCGAGCGGTGCAACTGAACGAGGTCAAAGGTAAGGTCGATTTCGGGATCATCACGATACGTGAGGATGAGTTCGAGGCGGTGCTTGCCCGCTTTCCCTCTGTTGGCCGGGTCTCAGGACGAAGGCATTACAACCTCCGCCAGGTCGACTTTCCTGGGGGAGACTCCTACCTGATTGCCGTCTTGCGTTGCATTGAGCAGGGCAACGGTGAGGCCCAGTCTGCAGCGCACGACCTCTTGGAAGAGCTGGCTCCCCGTTGGTTGCTCGTGGTGGGCATCGCAGGAGGTATCCCCTCTGACGAGTTCAGCCTCGGTGATGTCATTGTCTCGACCCGAGTCCATGACTTCAGCGTCGAGGCCGTGATCCAGGAACGCAAACCTGAGTATGCTTTGGCTGGCGGCCCCGTGGACATGAAGGCCGCCGTGCTCGTTGCGAACATTCCAGCGCTCAGAGCCGAACTTCAGGGATGGAATACGGAGCAGTCGATCATCGCTCGACGGCCTGAAACCAACATCTCGGAGGCAACTCTCTACGGCGACGAGAGTTGGCGTGACCGGGTACGCGGCTCGCTTGCGCGGCAGGCCGGACGCACCCACCCGACGGTCCTGGCCGGAGCCATTGCCTCAAGCGATCGCCTCATGAAAGACACAGAGGCCCTGACGGTCTGGACGAAGATGGCCCGTCAGGTGCTGGCGGTCGAGATGGAATCCGCAGGGGTCTATCGAGCCACATACGGACGCCACGTCCCTACTGTCTCCATTCGGGGAGTCAGCGACATCGTTGGGCTCAAGCGCGATCCTTCCTGGACGCTGTACGCCTGTCACACGGCTGCTGCGTTTGCCCTCGCGCTGGTGCGGACCCGGCCCTTTGAGCCTCGGAATCGTTCCACGTCAGGCGTTCCAGGCCGCGCGGAGAACCCGGAGAGCGCGACGAGCAGGCCGCGCGTCTTCATCGGCGCTTCGTCGAAGGGACTGCCAGCCGCTGAGTTCATTCAACTCGGGCTGGATACCTATGCCGAGTGCACGATCTGGTCTCAAGAAGGTTTTGGACTTCCTGAAGGGTCCATGGAGGGTCTGGCTCGCGCGGGCAAGGATGTGGATCTCGCAGTCCTGGTCCTGAGCGCGGATGATCTCGTCCACGCGCGGGGCGGCCCCCATAACGCACGGGACAACGTGCTCCTGGAGCTTGGGTTCTTCACAGGCACCCTGGGCCGTGAGCGTACGTACCTCGTTCACTGTACGGATGAGCGCCTCGAACTGCCCGCGAACCTGGCGGGAGCCCCAGTGGCCCATTATCGGCGCCGAGCGGATGGCAATCTGCAGGCGGCAATGGGGCCGGTCTGCACGCAACTCAAGGTGGCCATAGAGAACTTCAAGAAGACTCGGCGGTCCAGCCCGGCGTCTCCGAGCGACGAGGCCCTCTCAAGAATGTCTACTGAATTGGAGTCGCTGAGGACGGAGTTCTCGGCACAGGCGGGGCACATGCGCCGCATGATGGAGATGCTGACCGCGGAACATACCTCCAACGCACGAACAGCTGAATCCAGCTACCTGCGTACGCTCGAAGGAGTCTGGAACAACCCTGCCATTGGCTCCATGGCATATGCTCGATTTGTGCGCGGCAAATTGCGGTTTGTTTATTGTTATGGCGGTAATCACTCTCCGAGCGCAGAGATGTACAACTGGCATGTCTTCAACGACGCTCTCGTCGTCCGCTTCAGATGGTTCAATAAGCCCATTGCAGGCTATGCCTATCTCGAAAGGACAAGTCCCAACCGGCTCGCCGGGGGCTGGCGGAGCAGCGGTGTGGGCGATGAATTTTCACCAACGTTTGAGGAGCTGGGCCATGCTGGCAGGTTGGTCCCGATCGAGTGGATTCGCCTGGAAAATGTCTCTGAGGTTCCTGCATGGGCGGAAGCCTTCTTCGCACAATTTGCATAGACAGCCCGTCGAAACAGCATCTGTTCCATTTCCTTGAACCCATGTCGTTTGTGTAAAGGCTTCATGAGCTCTTCAACATCCTCCGTCCCGGCTTGAGCCGCGCGCGAGGACTGGCTCAACCTGGTGCTCTACTTTGGTCTCGAGTTTGACCTGTCGTGGGCGCTCCACCTGTCCATCACCCTCTCCTATCTCTCCTTCACGCGAGATCTCACCTCCACCGGGAAGGTGGCCTACATCGTAGGTATTGCTGGGCCTCGCGCAGCGGCACTCATCACCACGAGCCTGCGGGGCGGCGCTCGTCGCGAGCTCTTCACCCCCGCGAGCTCTCTGGACTCGCGGGATGGAGGCGGCGGGAATCGAACCCGCATCAAGGCGGAAGCAAAACCCTAAGCAGGTCGCGCTGTTACCGGCTAACGCCTTGATCTCACACCGGATCGTTTCCCCGCTCCGTCCCGTCTCGTCCCGTCTCGTCCCGTTCAATTCCCCGCTGGAGGGTCACACTGGGGGCACATGCGGCCCAACAGGGGCAATCTGCTTGGACGCAGGCGGACTGAGTTCCCCAGTCTCATAGGGCTCACGAGAACCCCGTGGGAGACGGACTGGAGCGTGTGCCATGGCAAGGTGTGGCAGGGGAGGAGCGGGTGGAGGAGCGCGGGTGGGCGTATCGGCTGAGGCAGCCGGAAGGGACGATGCTGTACGAGGCGGTGAAGGACAACCTGACCACGCTGCTGGAGGAGGCGAGCGATGTGTGACGCGGCCTGCCCCGGTATGTGGAGCGGGACGTTAGCCCGGTACTTAGAGTGCGGAGTGCTGACGCACGGCTTCGCGAGGGTGCGCTGCGAGAGTTGCAAGGACGAGTTCCTCGTCGCCTTCTCGTGCAAGGGACGAGGGGTGTGTCCCTCCTTCAACGCGAAGCGGGCGCATGTGACGGCAGTGCAGTGGGTGGAGCGGGTGCTGCCGCATGTGCCCTACCGGCAGTGGACGCTGTCCTTTCCGCATCGGGTGCGGTGGGGGCTGCTCATGGACGTGCGGCTCCTCTCGGACGTCCTCACCCTCTTCCTGCGCGCGGGGGCACGCCCTGCAGCGGCGGAGGGCACGGCGGCAGGGCCTACGTTGTTGGGCAGGCCGGGGCCGTGTCGTTCATCCCGTTTCTTCGGCTCCGCCTTGCAGGTGACTCTCATTTCCACTCGCTGGTGCCGGACGGCGCCTTCGTGCTGCGGGAGGGCGGCGTGCACTTCGAGCCGTTGCCTCCGCCCACGCAAGCAGAGGTGGAGAAATTGCTGAGGGTGGTGCGGCACCGGGTGCTGCGGCTGTTGGAGAAAAGAGGGACCCTGCCCGCCAGGGCTCCGGCCACCCGTTTGGACCGACGAAGACCTCCCACCGGAACTGGGCGCCATCCTCGGACACGCAGGCTGGCATGTCGTCGCGGTCGTCCTTGGAGATGAGGAGGGTGGCGGGTGGTGCAGAGGGCAGAAGAGGAGCGTTGACGGGGGCCGATGGATCCGTCCACCGGGTTGGTGGAGAGGCCATGCAGCCCCTTGGAGCTAGGCTTGATCAGGTCCTGATCAGCCGGTGACGGGCGACCGGACCTTGCTTTTCCTGTTGTCATGGAGTTGCACGTGATGCGCGACGAGGACGCCCTGCGCCTGCTCCGTGCTCCGTCTTCTTGGCCCGTGAGCGGGGGGCCTCGCCACCCGCTGGCAATTAGAACCGGGAGGGCTCCCGCGCGCCTCGTGTTATGCCGGGCGATTAACAGCCCTTTCGCCAGGAAGTCATCACCAGACAACTACTCCTGATTGAAGGCAGACATATCGATAGACAAAAAATGTAGAAGACGAAATCCCACCGTTGGACTGTCTTGTGACTGCTTTAGATTGGCGTTGGGCCACACGGCCTGATGCACCTATCCGCAGCAGAACCAAGGAGAACAGCATGTCCAACATTGACATCGTGCGCGCCTGGAAGGATGCCTCCTACCTCGAGACCCTGAGCGATGAGGCTCGCGCCCTTGTCCCGGCCAACCCCGTCGGCGAGTTGGAACTGACCGACGCCGATCTGGCCCTCATCTCGGGTGGCATCGTCGTGAGCAAGCAGCCCCCCACCATGAGCACCGGCACGGGCAGCGCGAACTCGCCGTGCTATTGCAGTTGCTGATGCCGGTGCTTCCGTCCCGGCCGGTCTGAGCGTGGAGAGAATCCGAATTCCCTCCACGCTCGTGAGCTAGCAATCCGATATCAGACACTCCGACCGGAATCTCCCACAGCCCTGGCACGGGGGACTGTTCAGCCCCTGTCTGTTCAGTCCTCCTTGGTCCTCCAGGCATCGTCTGTCGTTAGAGTCATCTCGCAGCACATTGCTAGTATATGCCGGTCAGTGCCAGCCATTGACATCCCCTGGACACGGCCGATCGTGAAACCTAAGCCCATCACTGGAACTGCCGTGGATTGCCCTCTCCGCCGCAGGGCAGGGCACTGGCCGTAACCCCACACCCGCAGACTCTGGAGTCTTCCTCCGTGTCCCCCTCACGCCTCCCCGACGATTCCCAATGGTATCTCGCGCTACCCCTAGCCGAGCGGCTCGTCCGGCGCACGCCGCCCCCCGCTGGCGCCGACCAGGACATCGCGAAGGCTCGGCAGCGGCTGCAGCAATGGAAGACCCAACGTCCCTTTGACAAGGAGGCGGTCTTCCAGCGCAGGCTGGCCCTGGACGGCTTGACGGAAGAGGGGCTGCTCGGGCTACTCGCCGAGCCTGCGGAGTCGATCCGGGACTCTCGCCCCACCCAGTCTCCCAGGTGGTTGCTCCAGTTGGAGGCGGCACTGGCCGCACCACCATCGACGGACACCGACACGCTTCATCTGCTGACCGGGGTCATCCCCCCAGAGCAGCGGTCGCTGGCGCCCTTCCTCCAGGTCATCCTTCCGCTGGTCGAGCAGGGCCGCGCCCGGTTGCGTCAGGGCATTGAGGAACTGCTGCGGAGCGCTCCCAATTCGCCCTTTTCCTCCACGGTGGATCTGCTCTTCATCCCCTCGCTTCCGGGAAGGCTGCTGGAGCTTCTGCACCGGACCCTCGTCCTGGAGCTCAACGTCTGCCGCGTTCAGGGCCGGCTGCAGGGGGAGACACCCCAAGAGCGCTTCCAGCACTTCGCGCAGCTGCTCTCGCAGCGGGAGTTCGCGCGCGCACTGCTGATGGAGTATCCCGTTCTGTCGCGGCAGGTTGTAACCACCATTGATCAATGGGTGCGTTTCAGCCTGGAGTTCCTGCAGCACCTGAGCGCGGACTGGCCGCAGCTGATCGACCTACTGGGGCCCGGTGTCCTCCAGGGGGAACTCACTGGAATCAACGGAGGAATGGGGGACCGGCATAATGACGGCAGGTCCGTCCTGTTCGCCCGGTTCAGCTCGGGCGGTCGGCTCGTCTACAAGCCACGCCCACTTGACGTAGATTTCCACTTCCAGCAACTGCTGGCCTGGCTCAACGCGCGGGGTCTGGAGCCCTCCTTCCTCACGCTCAAGGTCCTGTCCCGGCAGACGCACGGCTGGGTCGAGTTCATCGAGGCTCGGAGCTGTACCACCGAGGCCGAGGTCGAGCGCTTCTATGAGCGGCAGGGAAGCTACTTGGCCCTGCTCTATGCGCTCCAGGCAACGGACTTCCATTCCGAGAACCTGATTGCCGCGGGGGAGCACCCCGTGCTGACGGACCTTGAGGCCCTCTTCCATCCGGTGCCGCCCCGCAGCGCCAGCACGTTCGAGCCACGGGTGTTTCATGAGATGTACACTTCCGTTATGAGCGTGGGACTGCTGCCTGGCCGCGCTTGGCTGCAGGCGGGCTCGGACGGCCTCGAGATCAGCGGGCTGGGAGGAGGGTTGCCCCAGCTCTGGCCCCACCCCACGCCGACTATTTCCCGCGTCGGCACAGACGAGATGCACATCGTCCGGAAGCAGCTGCTGAGCGCGGGCTCCCAGAATCGTCCCCACCTTCAGGGACAGCCGGTAGACGTGACCCAGTACGTGGGGGCGCTCACGCGCGGCTTCACCCGGCTCTACGAACTGCTGGTCGAGCACCGGGAGGCGCTCTGCGCTCCGAATGGGCCCCTAGCCCGCTTCGCGGACGATGAGGTCCGCGTAGTCCTCCGCGCGACCTATGCCTATAGCCTGCTCCTGCGGGAAAGCAGCCATCCCAACGTGCTCCGAGATGCGCTGGACCGGGACCGCTTCTTTGACAAGCTCTGGCTCGGTGCCGAGGACCTGCCCCAGTTGCAGCGAGTGCTCGCCGCTGAGCGCGCCGACCTCCATAACGGCGACATCCCCATTTTCACGACCCGCCCGGGCTCAAGGGATCTGCTGGACAGCCGCCACGAGCGCCTCGCGGACTTCTTCGACATGCCCGCGCTGGAGCGGGCCTTGCAACACATCCGGGAACTCAGGCCGGAAGACCTGCAGCAGCAGTTGTGGCTCGTGCGCGCCTCGTTCACCACCCTGGCCATGGGGACCGAAGGCTCCGGCTGGATTCGCCGTGCCTTCCAGGAGCCGACAGTGGAGGCTACGCCGGAGCGGCTGCTGGCCGGGGCCCGCGCCGTGGGAGACCGGCTCGCGAAGCTGGCGGTGCATGGGCCCCAGGACGTTGGCTGGGTGGGGCTGACCATCGTCAACGACCGCTACTGGTCCCTGGCCCCCACCCACGTGGACCTGTACTCCGGGAATGCGGGCATCGCCCTCTTTCTGGGCTACTTGGGCCACGTGACGGGAGAGGCCCGCTACACGGCGCTGGCGAGGCTGGCGCTGGAGACTGCACGTCAGCTCGCAGTGGACCAGAGGGAGGTGGTGAAGCTGATTGGCGGCTTCGGGGGCTGGGGCGGCTTCATCTACGCGCTCACCCAACTGGCGGTGCTCTGGAAAGACCCGGCCCTCTTGCGCGACGCCGAGATCGTGGCTGGGCATCTCGGCCCGCTCATTGACAAGGATGAAGACCTCGATGTTATGAATGGCGCGGCTGGCGCCCTGCTGGGCCTGCTGCGGCTGCATGGCGCCAGTGGCTCGCCTAGCGCACTCGCGGCCGCTATCCGCTGTGGGGATCGGCTGCTCGACACGGCCCAGCGCATGCCGCAAGGACTCGGCTGGCACGTGAAGAGCATTGCCGCTTGGCCGCTCACGGGCCTCTCCCATGGTGCTGGGGGGATTGCCTGGGCCCTTCTGGAACTGGCGACTGTCACCCAGGACGCGCGTTTCTGGGAGGCTGCCCGCGAAGCCCTTGCCTACGAGCGGAGCCAGTTCTCCGCCGAGGCTCGCAACTGGGCCGACCTGCGCGTGCCCGACGACACTCCCGCCGACAAGCGCGCCACCCGCTTCTCGGTGGGATGGTGTCACGGCGCTCCAGGGATAGGACTGACGCGCATCAAGATGCTGCCCCACCTCGACGACCCGAAGCTGAGGCTCGAAATCCAGGCTGCCGTCCAGACAACAGTGGCTCAGGGCTTTGGCAGAAATCACTCCCTGTGCCACGGAGACCTGGGCAATCTGGAACTGCTGTTCCAGGCAAGTCAGGTTTTTGGAGAGCCTGAGCTGCGGGGCCGGACCTACAGGCTGGCGGAGATGATTCTCGACACCATCGGTGCGGAGGGCTGGCTATGTGGAGTGCCGCTGGGCGTGGAGACCCCCGGGCTGATGACGGGGCTGGCTGGCATCGGGTTGAGCCTGCTCCGGCTGGCGGCTCCGGGACGCGTTCCCGCTGTGCTGACGCTCGACCCTTCTCCGGGCGCATGAACGCCAGACCGGGTGACACGCAGCGCTGGTACCAGGCTCGGGCACCCTGAACGACTGCCATGCCGAAACGTCTCTTCATCGTGTGTGTCGCGCTGCTCATTCCGCTCATGGTCGGGCTGCTGGTGCTCACGCGCCTGGGGGCGAGCGGATTGCGCGCCTCGGCCCAGCAGGTACCCCTGCCGGCGCCGCATGAGGAAGCGCGCGAGTCTTTGGGGAAGGCCCACCCCGCTGCCGCGCGACGGTTCACCGGAGTAGTGGTCGCGCGCGAGGCAGTCCACCTGTCCCCGCGGTTCGATGGGCGGCTGGAGAGCGTCGCAGTGCAAGTCGGCGACACCGTGCGCGCGGGTGAGATCCTCGCACGGATGGATACCCAACCGCTGGAGCGGGAGATGGCCATCGCGCAAGCAGCGCTGAAGTCGGCCCGGGTGGAACTGGAGGTCGCGCGCATCGCACTTGAGGAGGCTCAGGCCCGACTGAGGCGCCGCTCGGATCCGAGGCAGATCTCCTTGGGAGCTATCTCGGAAGAGGAACTGGCTACCGCGCAGTTTGAGGAGCGCCTAGCGACCACGAAGGTGGTCGGAGCGCAGGTCCGCATCCAGGAACGGGAGGCGCAGATTGCCAAGTTCCAGCAGCAACTGGACAGTGCCCTGCTCCGAGCTCCCTTCGATGGGACGGTGGCGGCGCGCTACTCGGATCCGGGCGTCCAACTCGCCCAAGGCCAGCCCCTTTTGCACCTGCTCCGCTCAAGGGCGCCGTGGATCCGCTTCGCCGTCTCGGAGCATGAAGTTCCCGGCATCGTGCCTGGCATGCCAGTGGAGGTGAGAATCCAAAACTCCTCCTTGCTCCTGCGGGGACGGGTGGAAAAGGTCGCGCCCGAGATAGACGCTGCTTCGCGCATGGTGCTTGCCATTGCCAGCCTGAAAGAAGAAGGGACGGATCTCGTTCGCTCGGGCCTAGTGGCCGAGGTGCTAGTCGCACCAAACGCCCGTGCCGAGGTCGAGCCTCCCAAGAACTTCCTGCCTAGCTCCGACGAGAGGACCGCCGATGCAAGGAAAGACCTCGCTCTTCCGCAAGGAAGCACTGGAGCACCGTAGGAACGGTGCCGCACAGGAGGGAGGGGACGTGCTGCGTATCGCTCCTTCCTGGTCCCAGGCCGTCTACCGGCTATTGCTGGCCATCTTCTGCGCCGTGGTGTTGTTCTGTGCCATAGGGAGCGTCAACGAGTACGCGACCGGACCGGCGGTGGTGCGTATCGTGGGGAAGACGACGCTGGCCGCCGAGACGGCTGGCCTCGTCGCCACGGTGGAGGTCCAGCCCGGACAGCGCGTGGAGAAGGGACAGCGCTTGGTGACCTTTGCCTCTCGCGAGGAGACGAGCCTCTTGGAGCGGCTCGACCGCGAGTTCGAACTCCAACTCGTCCGCTTCCTGCGAGACCCCGAGGATGCCACGGCCCGCCAGGCGCTGACGACGCTGCGCGCTGACCGCGAGTTGGCGCAGGCCCGACTGGACCAGCGCACGCTGAAGGCTCCTTTTACGGGCGTCGTTGGCGATGTGCGCATCCAGCCCGGGCAGTACCTCCCTGTGGGCACTCCCGTGCTGTCGCTTGTGGGGCCGGACTCACAGGCGTCGCTCATCGCGCTGCTGCCGGGCTACTACCGGCCTTTCCTCCAGCCCGGCATGCCGCTGCGTGTGGAACTCGACGGGTTCCGCTACGACTACCGCGAGTTCACCATCGACTCTGTGGGGAACCAAGTCGTCGGGCCGGGCGAGGTCCGGCGCTACCTGGGAATGGAGGTCGGTGACGCGCTCTCCCTAGAGGGACCACTGGTGCTCGTGAAGGTGCGCCTACCAGCGGCGGCCTTCATCAGCGAGGGCCGAGAGCTTGAGTACTTTGATGGGATGTCCGCGCGCGCTGAGGTGCGCGTCCGCTCGGAGAACATGCTGCGGCTGATCATCCCTGGCTTGCGAAGGCTCGGTTCCCATGACAGCTGACACGAAGACAGGCCTGATGAAGCGGTTCCCGGCCCTGGGCCGCCTGCTGCCACGCACCCGGCAGCGGTTTCCAGAAATGCGGCAGATGGCCGCAACGGACTGTGGCGTCACCTGCTTGGCCATGGTGCTTGCCTACCATGGGAAGGAGGTCGGGCTCGAGGAACTGAGGCAGCTCACCGGAATCAACCGCGACGGAACCGACGCGCGAACCCTGCTGGCGGCAGGGCGCCAGTACGGGCTGCGCGGCAGGGGAATCTCCATCGACCTGGATCGGCTGCCTTACCTAGCCCCAGGGACCATCCTCCACTGGAAGTTCACTCACTACGTCGTCTTCGAGAAGCTGGGAAAGGGGGGCGTCCACATCCTCGACCCGGCCCAGGGACGGCGCTTCGTCGCGCTGGAGCAGTTCAGCCAGTGCTTCACCGGAGTAGCGCTGGTGTTCGAGCCGGCGGATGACTTCACTCCGGGCCGACAGGTGGGCCGGGGGACCTACCGGTACGTCCTGAACTTCTTGCGCAACACGGACAGTCTCGGGCAGGTCGTCGTCCTGTCCGCGATCCTCCAGTTCTTCACGCTCGCTGTCCCTGTGCTGACGGGCATGGTGGTGGACCGCGTGGTGCCCCGGGGCGACTACCAGTTGTTGCTCATGCTGACCGCAGGCTTCGCCGGCATCGTGGTCTTCCAACTGCTAACGTCGCTACTGCGCGGGCACTTGCTGGTGGAGCTACGTACCCGGCTGGACTCCGCCCTGATGCTGGGGTTCCTTGACCACCTCGTCCGGCTTCCCTACTCGTTCTTCCAGGTGCGGCCGGCCGGGGACCTGATGATGCGGATGAACATCAACGCTTCCGTGCGGGAGATACTCTCCGCCGGCAGCATCTCGACGGTGCTGGACGGGGCGATGGTGCTCCTCTACTTCCTCTTCCTCTTCGTCGCCAGCCCCTGGCTGGGGCTCATCGTCCTGGGGTTGGGCGCCCTCCAAGTTCTTACCTTCACCATGGCGCAAAAGCGGCAGCGGGAGCTGCTCATGCGCAACATGGAACTGGATGCCAAGAACCAGGGCTACCAATTCGAGATGCTCACCGGCATCCAGACCCTCAAAGCGCTGGGGGTGGAAGAGCGGTCCGTACAGCACTACTCGGACATCTTCGTGGACGTGCTGAACACGGGCATTGACCGGGGGCGGCTGACCAACTGGGTGGAGACACTCACCAGCACGCTGCGGCTGGCTTCCCCGCTGGTGGTGCTCAGCTTCGGCGCCTACCAAGTGCTCGGGGGTAACCTGACGCTCGGGGAGATGCTGAGCCTTTCCGCCCTGGCCACGGCACTGCTCGTGCCGCTCTCCAATCTTGTGGGCACCGCGAACCAGCTCCAGTACTTGGGCACCTACCTAGAGCGCCTCAACGAAGTTTTCGACACCGCCCCCGAGAGGCCGGTCGGCGCGAAGGGAAGCGCCATCCAACTCCAGGGCGCCATCGGGCTCGACCGGGTGTCGTTCCGCTTTGCGCCCTTGGGGCCGCCTGTCGTCCAGGACGTGTCCGTCCGAATCCAGCCAGGCCAGTTCGTCGCGATTGTCGGACCGTCGGGCGCGGGTAAGAGTACCCTGGCCCACCTTATGCTCGGGCTGTACCTGCCGACCGAGGGGCGCATCCTCTACGACGGAAGGGACCTAGCGGAACTGGATCTCGATTCTATCCGCAGCCAGGTGGGTATCGTGCTCCAGGAGTCCTCTTTCTTCGGGACCACCATCCGCGCCAACATCGCGCTGGGACAACCGGATGCTCCAATGGAGGCCATCATTGAGGCGGCGAAGGCCGCGCAGATTCACGACGAAATCATGGCGATGCCCCTGCAGTACGACACCCCCCTGGCCGACCGGGGCCTATCGTTGTCGGGCGGCCAGCGGCAGAGGCTCGCGCTCGCAAGGGCGCTGGTCTGCAAGCCGGCCGTGTTGCTGCTGGATGAGGCGACGAGTGCCCTGGACTCCGTCACCGAGAGCCGTGTCCATGCAGCGCTGTCGGGCCTGAGCTGTACGCGCATCGTGATTGCCCACCGGCTGAGCACCGTGGTGAATGCCGACACCATCCTAGTCATGGAGGGCGGGCGCCTACAGGAGGCGGGATCACACGCGGAGTTGCTGCTGCGTGGAGGGCGGTACTCCCAGCTGGTGCAGGCCCAGTTGCTCGATCGCAAGTCGGCATGACATGCGTATTCCGGACCAAATCGATCACCGATTCCGGAGGGATCGATCACCCGGACGGAGCGTGAAGCTTGGATGCTCGGCCCCCGTAAGTCCGCTCCACGATTGGTGGGAGCGGCCTTCCCGGGACCTCGGCGGGGCCAAGGAATGGGAGGGGCAAGAAGTGACTGAGGGTGATCGACCGAGTCCGGAATGGGTGATCGATCCGGCCGGAATAGGCAATGACAGGGCTCGACGCCCGGAATCGCAAGTCGGCATGACCCGGCTTGACGCCCTGAACGGTTCGGAGCCCACATGCGTGATCGCCTTGATGTCAGGACCCTGCTCACGTGTCTGGTGTGCAGCATAACGACAGCCCTCGCACGAGAGCCTCACCTGACCGCAACGGGTGTGCCTGCCGAGGTGCTCGCGTGGCTCGCTGGTGCAGCACGGCCGCTGGCCTCCACCGAGCCCGTGAGAGAGGGCGCGGCGGGTAGCTAGGTGGTCCCGCCCCGCTCGTTGATGATGTCCTCTTCCGTCACCATATTGGGCGGTAGCTGGCTCTCGCTCGTGGGCCCGAGAACGCCCCGGCTCATGCTGGCCCCCGTCAGAGAGAGCATCACCTCGTCTAGCGCCTCCTTGGGCCCGTAAGGGGCTCCCAGCGCAGCAAGGCCCGCCCGAAGTTCCGCCTCCACTTCAGCCGCCGACTGATAGCGATCTTCCGGGTTCCGCTGGATCAATCTGCGGACGATGGAGCGCAGCGGGTGCGCCAGCGGCTGGGTGATCTCGTCCACTTCTTCCCGGGTGAATGTGGCAGCCCGCAGGATGCAGTCTTCCGCATGGTCCGGTAGGTCTGCCTCCATGGCCGTCATCGCCGCTTCCAGAACCTTCCCCTTGACCTTCTCCGTTAGCGCCTCCTCCAATTCGTCGGGCCGCACGGTGGCGGTGCTGTAGAGGTGTCGCCAAGTGGCCAGTTCCAGCAGCACCAGCCCCAGTGAGAACAGATCCGAGCGCGGATCCGTCTCCTCGCAGAGCAACGCCTCGGGGGAGCAATAGAACACGTCGCCTTGAGGGCGCGGCAGCGTCGTTGCCACGCGGCCCGGCAGCAGGGAGCGCGCGCGGGCAAAGTCCGTCAGTATCACCCCGCCCTCTGGCTCCAGGAAGATGCGGGCGGGGTTCAAGTCCCGATGAACGATGCCCAGCGGGGCGCCGTTCGCGTCCTTGCAGGTGTGTGCGTAGTGCAGGGCTCCCGCGACTTCGGCGCCCACGTAGAGGCAGAACGCCGGGGATAGGAACCTCTCGCGCATCTGCGAGTAGGTGATCAGCGTGTTGATCGAGGTGCCCTCTGCACGGTCGGACACGATGTAGAGAACGCCTTGGACTTCGTAGGGCCCGAGGGAGCGGGCGATTCTCGGGTGTTGCAGGTACGTGGCGAGGTGCGCCTCTTCTCGGAGCCGTGCGCGCATCCTCTCCAGCGTGTCGGGATCGTCTGACGACGTGGGCGGCAGAGAGCGGACGATGACTTCCCGCAGGCGCTTCTTCTCGGTGCGCTCCCAGGCTGGGACTGTCCTTTCCCCAAGCTTGGATTGCGCCAACTCTTCGACCAACGGACGCGACAGATCCACCTCATACGAGAGATTGCCGTGAGAGAAGAGAATCACCCCCGGGACGCTCCAGGGTTGGCGAGAAGTAGCCATGTGGGATCGGCTCCTGGCGGCGAGCGAAAGGACGCCGCGCAACGGAGGGAAACACTACCTGGCATGTGCTGGGACATGGAACGACGCCCAAGGTTAGACGCGGCGCGATCTCTGGCTACAGCATCAGCGGAACGCCCCGGTAGGCCCACTTCGATGCGGGAGGGAGCCAACGGGCCAACTTCACCTGGCCGACTCGCGTTGCCTGTCCAATGCGCGCACGCGCTCTCCCGGGCCCGGCTCACCTCCACCGCTCAACGGCCACCGTCCCGGACACCTTGGAGGCCACAGGGGCGCCGGGCTTCGAGTCCTCTTCCAGTGACGAGCCCAATTCGCCCACGTTCGCCAGTTCGAGGCAGATCGGCACGGTGCGCCCGCCTGGAAGGTGAGCGCGGACGTAGCGGCCATAGATGCGATCTCCCGTCGTCCACAGATGCCCATCTACCCTCATCCCCGCAGGCGCCTTGCCTTCCGCCCTGATCAGAGCACCCGTAACGGGCCCATCCTTCCAAACGGCATGAGGTTGCTCGCGTGCCTCTTCATAGGTCCCCTTGGTCACGTCCAGCAGGATGCCGGGCCCGGGGATTTCGTAGCCCACTGACCACCCTAACTCGTCCATCGCCTTCAGGGCTCCTTCGGGACACGGCTCGGGATCCGGGCGCGTCTGCACGCCAGTGCAGCCCGCCTCAAGCCATGCGACGGAGGCCACGAGCGCCGCGCACTTCTTGATGACCGCGCGCCGTGCGCTGACTCTCTGGACTTGCTGCGGGTCGGGTACGCCATTGGTGAGAGTCGGGGAGTTGTCGGGCAGCTTCACGGAAGGGCTCGCCTCCTTCTGGGTAGGGAGAGGGGAGGCTAACCGTTCGGGGCGGCTTGTCGGCTTTTCGGCCACAGTGCTTGAGGCTGGGAGCTGATCCGCTGGTGTGCTCCTGGCCACGGGGGGCCGCTCGGGTTGCGCTGACGTATGCAGCAGGGAGGCGGCCACGACTGCCGTGAAGACAGAGAGCGCCAACGCCCCGAGGAACACCTGACGCAACCTCGCACGGCGCGGGCTGTGCTGCACAGGAGCCCGCGCAGCAGCAGAAGGCACGGGCGCCGCATCCGCTGGCGCTACCGGCACCGGAGAAGGCACGGGCGCCGCATCCGCTGGCCCCACCTGTACCGGGAGCGGATGGGAAGGGATCGGCTCCTGCGGACCCTCGGGTTGTCGCGCTTCCACTGGCAAGGGCTCCGCTTCCGGGGGCTCTGGCGGTAACTGCGAGGATGCCGGGTGAATGGGGATCTCGCGCCAATCGGCCCCCTCGTAGCGCTCCAAGTCTGCCAGGAGGCGCCGCGCATCTTTCGCCGTCGCAGGCCGCACCTCCAGGTCACGATGGATCAGCTTCATCGCATAGGCGCTCAACTCCGCTGGCACACGCCCCTTGGTTTTCCGCAGCGGGGTAGGCGGCACCAGGAACATGCTATTGAGTACGGGCCGCTCCTCGGTGCGTTCCGGTGTGGGGTCCGTCAGCACGTCGTAGAGGTTGGCTCCGAGCGCGAAAATATCGTCCGTCGCCTTGAAGGTGTAACGGGCCCCGTGCTTGAGGCGGTTTTCATCCCAGAAACTCTGAGCCTCGGGGCTGCGGTTACGCGGCGTCCCTGGCGGAAGTGGCCCATCCGTTAATTCCTCGGCTGTTGCGTAGTCCGCCGCTCCAAAGTCGATGATCACCGGATCGCCGTCCTTGGTGACCATGATGTTTCTCAGGCTCAAATCTCGATGGAGCACGTTCTTGGCGTGCATGTGCTCCAGGGCATCAAACAGCTTGAGGAACAGGACGACGACTTCATGCGGCGTCGGGTGGGTCCGCTC